>CAJGDF010000094.1 GCA_904502105.1 uncultured Clostridia bacterium | reverse complement strand
TCCCGGCGAAAGTATTCCTGCAGACGGAATCGTTACCGAAGGCGAAAGCGCAGTTAACGAATCTGCTCTTACAGGCGAAAGCCTTCCCGTTGATAAGACCGTCGGAAGCAAAGTAAGTGCCGCAACGATAAACCAGAACGGATTTCTTGTATGCAAAGCAACTCATGTCGGCAAAGACACCGCTCTGAGTAAAATTATCGAACTTGTTGAAAATGCGGCTTCAACAAAAGCTCCTGTTGCGAAGCTTGCTGACAAGGTTTCGGGCATATTTGTTCCGACAGTTATTGCGATTGCCATAATTACCCTTATTGTATGGCTTGCCGTGGGACAAACATTCGGTTTTGCGCTTGCGAGGGCAATAAGTGTTCTCGTTATAAGTTGTCCTTGCGCGCTAGGTCTCGCAACACCCGTTGCGGTAATGGTCGGCAGCGGTGTGGGCGCAAAGAACGGCATATTGTTCAAAACAGCGGCATCACTTGAAGCTGCAGGCAAAACAGAAATTGCTGTTTTCGATAAAACGGGCACCGTTACCGAAGGCAGACCCGAAGTTACAGATATTATCGCTGTTTCAGGAACAGACGAGGAACTTGTTAAATCAGCATATGCGCTTGAAATGAAAAGCGAGCACCCCATAGCCAAAGCTATCGTGAGATATGCCGAAAATCGCGGTTTAACATCTTACGAAGCCGAGGATTTTGCAGCACTGCCCGGGCATGGTGTTATCGGAAATGTAAACGGCAAGAAAGTCATCGGCGGAAATATTGCGTTGATGAAAAATAATAAAATCGATGTTTCAACAGTTGTTAAAATATCAAAAGTACTTGCAGAAAGCGGAAAAACTCCTCTTTATTTTGCGGCAGACGGAAAACTTTCAGGATTGATCGCAGTTGCTGACGAAGTAAAATCCGACAGCAAAGATGCTATCGAAGAGCTTAAAGAGCTCGGTATAAGAACAGTTATGCTTACGGGTGATAACAGAGCGACAGCAAAAGCAACGGCTCAGATAATCGGAACAGAAGACGCTATCGCAGAAGTTCTACCCGACGGCAAAGAGGAAGTTATCAGAAAGCTTTCCGAAAACGGCAAAGTTGCGATGATCGGTGACGGCATAAACGATGCGCCTGCATTAACAAGAGCTGACACGGGCATAGCAGTCGGCGCAGGTACAGACATTGCAACAGATGCGGCAGACGTTGTTCTTATGAGGTCGGGAATAAAGGATGTTCCCGCCGCAATCAGACTTTCAAGACAGGTTCTCAAAAATATAAAGGAAAATCTTTTTTGGGCATTTTTCTATAACGTTCTCTGCATTCCCCTTGCGGCAGGCGTGTTTATCCCGATAATCGGGCTTGAACTTGACCCGATGTTTGGTGCTGCGGCAATGAGCCTTTCGAGCTTGTTCGTCGTTTCAAACGCACTGCGTTTAAACCTTTTCGATATACACAAGAAGAAAACGTCAAAGCGTAAAAAAGCCGTTGATCTGCCGATAATTTCAGGCAGTATCCTCGGCGATGAAAATACAGAAAATGATATTACGGAGGAAACAAACATGACAAAAACTATCTACATCGAAGGCATGATGTGCGAAAAATGCGCAGCGCACGTTAAAAAGGCGCTCAATGCTGTTGAAGGCGTAAGCGAAACGGCTGTTGATCTCGCAGGCAAAAAAGCAGTTGTTACTTTAACAAAAGATGTTGCAAACGAAACCCTTAAAGCCGCTGTCGACGAAGAAGGCTACGAAACAGTAAAGATCGAAGGATAACCGTCTTCAAGATAAGTTAGACAAGAATAACAACAAAGACCTTACGGAAAAATCCGTAAGGTCTTAATTTTTTATTTATGATTCGGTTACATATTTTCCGCAGATATGTTCGGGAGTAAGGCGAATAAGGACTGTCTCGTGAGCAAAAGCATCAATTTCACGTTTGATATATTCCTCGTCCTGCGTAAATTTTCTACTCAATTTTGCAGTTATATCGCAGACAGTTTCTTTATCGGAAATCAGTTCAGCCTTGCCGAAAACGATAACACTGTTTATGTTAAGCGCCCATTCCCCATCGGGGATATACCCACTGTCATAAACGCAAAAGGACGCCTTGCTGTCTTTTGTTAAAGCATCGTTTCTATGACCGCCTTTTCCGCAATGGAAATAAATGCAGCCGTCGGCTTCGTTATAAAAATGATTCATAGGCACGCCGTAAGGATAGCCGTCATCACCGTTAACAGACAAAACTCCTCTCTTCTCATTTATGAGGATCTTTATGCACTCCGAATCGGAGATCTGTTTATTTTTACGTGTAAGTTCTCTGAACATAGTAAATTTCCTTAATCGCAATATCGTATATAAACATCCCTTGCGGCATCTTTAAGCGCATCAACAAGTTCCTGAGGCTCTACAGCGCGAACCGTGGCACTGTTAAGAAAAAGCCAGGAGATAAGACGTTCAGATATCTCCGTTTCAAAAGAAGCGGAGTAAATACCGCTGGCAATCCCCCCGTAAGGAGAAACAACGACCGATCTGCCGAATGTTCCGACAATAGTATTGACCATTTCCTCGTTACAACGGAGAACGACATTTACAGAATCCGGGGAATATGAATCAAAAAGACCTCTCGAATAACACATCAGGTCGAATTCCATATCACCTACAAATTCGCGAACGTCTGTTGCAGGTGTTTGTAAAACAGAAACCGATTCCATGCGGTCTATATAAAAATGGTTCAGTCCTTCAAGCTCCGGACAACCTGCAATAAGCATCATTGTGCCGCTCTGGCAGATAACAATATACGGGCTTGCGCAGAAAGTTGTTTTTTTAACTCTTCTGCCGATAGAGATCGCATCATCATAAACAAAAGATATTTGTTTTTTTTCTGCTATCGCCGAATGAACCAAATTCAGATTTTCTGTAAATATATCGGGGTGGCGAAGCATACGGTTAACTGTATAAACCCTGCGGCGAACATTATTTCTTGATCGGTCACCTATGAGGGATTCTATTTTCTTTTTGAGTTCATCGCATTGTTTGGAGCTTATAAAATCCGCAACATGAACAGCATCCCACAAAGAAGAGATATCTGTATCGGAAAGGATCTTATTTTTAACATAGTATCCGACCGATTTTGATTTAACGGTTTCAATCTCAATTCCAAACTCACGAAGAGCGGCAATATCCGAATAAATAGATTTACGTTCAGCCTGAATACCGTTTTTGGCAAGTTCTTCAATTATCGTTTCAACAGAGATCGGATCGCTTTCGTCCGATTTTTTATAAAGTATCTGCAATAAATAAAGTATTTTAAGCTTTCTGCCGCTTTCGTTCATAAAAACTCTCCGTAAAGATGTTTACAAAGTGAATTATTTGTTTTCGTCAAGAACTTTATCGCCGTAAAGATTAAAACGGAAAAGAAGAGTGTCGTCTTCGGGATTTTCGCAGACAATCTTCGCTTCGCTGATTCTACCGCCTTCGATAAGGCTGGTAAGACCGATAACCTGGCAAAGTTTACTCTTTAAATTCAGTTTGTCACCTTCTGCGGTTACAAGGAAAACATCGCCTTTGCACTGGTCTATGGCTTCCATAAATTTTTTAAAATCAATATTGTGTAAATTGGTAGCACTCATTTATTTATTTATTCTCCAATAAATTTATATATAGCTATATTTAAAATATGAATGAATAAGCTTTTTGTTTATTCATTTGAATCGATTTGTAATGCGACAAGCCTTTACTGTTAATAACTCTGTGTACAATGCATAAAAAGTCTTGAAAATCCAAGGGTTACAGTAAATTGTGGATTCTGTGGAAAATTGCGGTTGATTTTTGTCACAATCTGCCTGTGGAAAAAAAAGCCTTAATTATCAACGTTTTCAGATAAACCTGTGGAAAACCCTGTTTATTCGTTTCATAACTTTTATTATGAATATGCAAATCTGTGGAAAACCCTGTTGAAAACGTGGAAAACCCTTGAAATCATGGTATTTTATCCACAGGCAAAACTATATCATAAAAATTTCAAAAAACGCAAAAACCGCTTAATTATCATATTTTTACATTTTACGACTTACGACTGAATATTCATTTTGTAATGGCAATAAACAGTCAAAAAAATTAAAACACAGTACAGTAAAAGGCATAAAAAACTTTTATTTAAGTTTCTTTACCTGTTTGATAAAGCGACGTTCGTTTATAGATTTTTCTCTGCCGTGACGGTGAACAGGTTTGCCGTGTTTTGTTTCAACAACAGGTTTAGCTTTCTTTTCAGGTGCAACATATGTAAGACCGATACTTTTAAGAAGTCTTTCTTTTTCATTTTCGGTCATAGGACGGTATTCGCCGGGTTTAAGTCTGCCAAGAAGAATTTCGCCGACAGCAATACGTTTAAGAAGCATAACCTCAAGACCAACAGCTTCGCACATACGGCGGATCTGGCGGTTTTTACCCTCGCTGATAGTCATGTGAAGAGCTGTTTTAATGATTTTTACATTGTCTGCAACATAGAGATCCGTATCCTCTGTTTCGCCCTTTTCAGACGCCTGAGACTGAATAACAACTGTTGCGGGTTTAGTAAGTCCGTCTTCGAGCTGAACACCGTTACGAAGCTTTTCAAGCTGACTTTCGGAAACGTCGCCGCGAACGGTTACACGGTATGTTTTGTTAACATGATAACGGGGATGAGTCATACGGAGAGCTGCTTCACCGTCGTCTGTAAGTATAAGAATACCTTCACTGTCTCTGTCAAGACGGCCGACGGGATAAACTCTGCCCTTGATTCTCTTAATAAAATCTGCAACGATAGCTCTCTTCTCGTCTTCAGATTCTCTTTTCATGGATGTTATAACACCGCGGGGCTTATAAAAAATAAAATACTGCTTTTCGGTTGCTTTGATATAAATACGTTTGCCGGAATAAAGAACGCGGTCGTTTTCGGGGTCAACATCCATACCGATTTCGGCAACGGAACCGTTAACCATGATTTTACCTGCAGCAACAAGTTCTTCTGCGGCTCTTCTGGAACAAACACCGCATTCAGCTATAAATTTCTGAATTCTCATAAATACTCCGTAATTTAAAATAAGAAGAACACAAAGGTTCAAGCACAGAGCGCTTTATCCTTTGTGTTCTTAACGATAATCGTTCTATTAAAGGGCTTTTTTAGCAGTTTCAACGAGAGCAGCAAAAGCAGCTTTATCGGAAACAGCAAGCTCTGCGAGCATTTTTCTGTTGAGAACAACGCCGCTCTTTTTGAGACCGTTCATGAATCTGGAATAGTTGATGCCGTTTACTTTGCATTCAGCACTGATTCTGGTGATCCAAAGAGAACGGAAGTCTCTCTTCTTGAGTTTTCTGCCTGTGTATGCATATACAAGGGACTTCATTACTGCTTCGTTAGCAGTTCTGAAAAGTTTGGATTTGCCTCCGAAATAACCCTTAGCGAGCTTAAGGATTTTCTTATGTCTTTTATGCGTCATGATGGCGCCTTTAACTCTTGCCATTTAAAATTTCCTCCAATTAATTAAATATTTCTCCGCAACGATTACTGAAACTCCGATTAATACGGAAGAAGCTTCTTGATGGTGGGAGCGTTTGCGGGGCTTGCGTAAGTACCTTTACGAAGGCCTCTCTTGTATTTAGTCGTCTTTTTGGTAAGGATGTGACGTCTGTTAGCGTGATTGATCTTTACTTTACCGCTCTTAAGAACAGTGAAGCGCTTAGCCGCGCCTCTGTGCGACTTAAGTTTAATCTTATTTGCCATTTTTTTGGTTCTCCTTTATGTGAATAATTAAAAAGCTTATTTTGAGGTTTTAGGTGCAATGACCATTATCATATTGCGACCGTCAAGTTTTGCCGGTTTTTCGATAACACCCAACTCCTCGCATCCCTGAGCGAAACGAGCCATAAGCTCAGTACCCCATTCAGGATGAAGGATCTCTCTGCTCTTAAAACGAAGGGCAACTTTAACTTTATCCCCATCTTTGAGGAAGCGAAGCGCGTGATTGAGCTTCGTGTTAAGGTCATGATCTGCGATCTTGACTGTGAGCTGAACTTCTTTAACGGAAACAGTTTTCTGGCTCTTTTTCTGTTCCTTTGCTTTTTTAGCCTGTTCAAAACAGTATTTACTGTAATCCATAAGCTTACATACAGGCGGAGTTGCCTGAGGAGCTATTTTAACAAGGTCCAGACCTTTCTGAATTGCCAGTTTCTGTGCTTCTTTGGCAGAAAGAATACCCAACTGCTCGCCGTCATCGCCTACAAGACGAACCTGAGCATCGCGGATATCTTCGTTTATCTGCATAGTTTTCGCGTTGATAAATGATCCCCCCATAAATTTTCTTTTCTCTAAATATAAAAACAACGGCAGACAGAATCTGTCCGCCGTAATTAGAACGCATTGCGTTAGTTACGTTATTGACCCGCCGATCAAAATCGGAACAAGGTGAGACAGAGTCTTCTTCATTTTGCCTGAATATTATATCACACTTTCACCTGATTGTCAATACGTTTGGTTTGTAAAATTTCAGTAAACTTTTCGCTCGGCATAAAGATCAGTACCGATTTTACGTTTTTCTCGGGATCGACATATACAATATTCGTTCCCTTATTACCAAACATATCGCCATTGCAGCGCACGATGTTTTCAACACCGTATTCTTTTTTCAACGAATCCAATGTTTTGTTTTCAACGATATCAATGATGCTGTCAACCGAAACCTGACAGATAACAGAGTCCTTGGAGCCGACTTTAAGACTCACAGCAACAATATCTTCGTTT
>CAJGDF010000093.1 GCA_904502105.1 uncultured Clostridia bacterium | reverse complement strand
GTACTTAGCCATAGCGTTATAGTCGTCCTGAATCATATTTTTTTCGTAGAAAAGTGCGGTCGAGCCGTCGCCTACGGGGTGGAAAAGATTCGAACGAGTCCAGTCAAATATCGGCATAAAGTTATAGCATATTACTTTAACACCGAATTTAGAGAGGTTTCTGATAGTTGTTTTATAATTTTCGATATAGCCGTCACGGGAGGGAAGACCGATCTTGATATCATCATGAACGTTAACAGATTCAACAACATCCATGTTAAAACCGTATTCGTCAAGCTGACGTTTTACCTCCGCGATCTCGTTTTCTTCCCAGATCTCACCGGGCATTTTGTGATGTAAAGCCCAAACGATACCGTCAACACCGGGAATCTGCTTGATATCCGACAGTTTGATGCGGTCGTTACCTTCGCCATACCATCGGAATGTCATCTTCATAGGCATATTTTTTCTCCTTTTTATGATAAATTCTTATTATGTTAACATTATTTAAAACTGTTTCCGCAATATACTTATTGTATCACAAAAACATTGTTTTGTGTTAGAAAAATAATATGATTTTATGGTAATTTTTTTTGTCATTTTACTATATATTAAAAAATGCCTTTATTGTATTTGAACATCGCATAAAAAATAAACACTGTCCCGACCGCAAGGCCTGCAAACACTGTAATATTCGCGATAAGCTCAAGCAGTGCAAAATTTGTTAAAAAAGAAACAAGCGATAAAATCCCCGACAGAACGACAGATGCGCCTATTATTATCATACCGCATCCTGTTATTTGGCCGAAAGGAACTCTTTCTTCTTCGGTAACACGTTTTCTGTGATATGAATGGATCATTTCAATATGACCGAGCCTGTTGAAAATACCGATCACGATCAAAATGATGCCAATAGCAATTGCAAAAATATATTCACCCATAAAAATCTCCTTTCCATGTTTCTCTCGTCATCAGCATAACATGCCCTGTCCGGACCTCGTTTAAAAGCTTGAGCTCAATGCCTTCTGTGGTGTGATGATAGACAAATCCGAGCTTTTCCTGAACACGGCGGCTTTTAATGTTTCCGTCATAATATCCGCACCATATCCTGTTCATACCGAGATCTTCAAACGCATATCGAAGAATTTCACGGGATGCTTCCGGGATAAGCCCCTGCCCCCAGAACGGCTTGCCTATCCAATAACCGAGTTCATATTCATCATCTTTTTCGGCAAGGTCGTTATGATGAAGCCCTATACTGCCGATCGGTTTACAGCTTTCTTTAAGGCAAACAGCATATGTTTCCTTATCAGATAAGACATTTCTGATTATATCTCGGCTGTTTTCAACACTTGCATGCGGCGGCCAGCCTGCAGGCGGACCGACATCGGGATCTTTAGCGTATTTATATAATTCTTCAGCATCATCCTCACACCATGGACGGAGAATGAGACGGTCTGTTTTAAGTATCATAAATTTAATCCTTATTCCTTTTTATCGTTCCGTTTATCTCATCAACCGTTTCGCATGGTTTTGCAGTCATTTCTACCCAGGCGGGACGAAAGCCGCTTCGGATCGCGTTTCTTACAGATTTGATGTTGCACCATGCGGCACAATAAAACGGAACCTTTCCCCTGTTAACGATCTCAACAGCCAGACGGCTTGTCAAAGCCGACGCTATCCCCTGTTTTCGGTAATCGGGAAGAACATCAATGCCGATCTGCCACATAGTTTCGCAATCCGCAGAACATCCTGCAAGGCCGACAAGCTTTTCACCGTCATATGCGCCGACACCCAGAACGTCAAGATGCTTTCTGTCCGCACAAAGCGCATTGCTCCATTCGGGAAGATAAAGATCCGCAAAATCCTTTTGTGTTAAAACACGGAGACTATACGGGCAGTCAAGCTCATGTAAAACCGAAATATCGGGCAGAAAATACTCTGCCATAAAACAAACCTTCTGCCCCTTTTTCAGCAAAGCATCGTTAAGAACATGCATATTGGGAGTTTCAAAACAATGTTCAACCGGGAATGAATTGATATAGCTTTCGGTGATCTCATAAAATTCGGGGGCTACGGATGCGACGATATTATTTCCGTAAGAAACAAGCTGACACGAAAACGGAAGCTTAAGATACCGCCTTGCGCTGTCATTTATATGAGAAAGAACAATAATATTTTCGTGCTTCTCAAAATCATGCACATCCGCACAAAGATCTATGGCAGACTGCTGCATTGCCGTTTTTAAAATAAAGTTATTATCCATAATTTTTCCTGAAACGGTTCTTTTACAACAATAATACCACAAAAACGGCAAATAGTCAACGATTTTTCGGTTATTTCTACCGCAGTTTTTCTTTTCGGATGATTTTTGCAGTCATTTTCTATGTCACAATTTTGTTGAAAAATAATTTTGAAAAACCTATTGACAAAATAAAAGTAATCTGCTATAATATACCAGCACGCAGGAGTGGCGGAATTGGCAGACGCACTACTTTGAGGTGGTAGCGGGCGAAAGCTTGTGTGGGTTCAAGTCCCGTCTCCTGCACCAAAGACGATTACGAAAGTAATCGTCTTTTTTTATTGACAAAATCAGTTTATTATGTTAAAATAGAAAAAAATATCAAAGGAACAACTGATATGATAAACATAGATCAAGGATATGAAAAGATTGCGGAGCGTTGGCGTGAATTCTGGAACATGGCAAACGACGAACGTCCGCTTATATGTTTAACAGCACCGAAAAAAGATGCTGTTCTCCCTCCTGCCCCGACTGCACCGGACACAATAAAAGAAAGATGGCTCGATACGGAATTTCATGTAAAATCAGTACGAAGAGGTGTTGAAGGAACGATTTATCTCGGCGAATCATTTCCGTCATACAGCCCAAACCTCGGCCCTGATTTTGTAGGAGCGGTATGCGGATGCGACCTTGAATTTTCTCCGAGCACAAGCTGGGCAGAGCCGTGTATAAACGATTATGAAGAATTCCCGACCATTAAGTTTGACGAAAACAACAAATGGTGGAAAAAAATGGTCGAATTTACGAACGCGGCATTAGACGAAGCAAACGGAGATTTTCTTGTTGGCATTACAGACTTGCACCCCGGTGCTGATGCGATCGTTTCACTGAGAGGCGCAGAGGTTGCGGCAATGGACCTTTACGATGAGCCTGAACAGTTCAAAAAGAGAGTCTGGGAAGTTTTTGATGTTTTCAAAGAGATAGCAAAACGTTCATATGAATTAACATCCACCAAGCAAAAGGGAACCACAAACTGGATGGGCCTTCTTCACCCCGATGATCTGTGGTATGTTACAAGCTGCGACTTTTCTTATATGATCTCATCAGAGCATTTTCACGAATTTGTACTTCCCGAGCTGAAAGCTGAGCTTGATTGGCTCCCGCACAGCGTTTACCATCTTGACGGGGTAGGTTCTCTTACACACCTTGATACACTTTTATCTCTTGAAAAGCTTCACGGGATACAGTGGGTACCCGGCCATGGAAAACCGTCTCCTCTTCAATGGATAGAACTCTATCAGAAGATCCAGAAAGCAGGAAAAGGTCTTCAGATAGGCTGCAGCACAAATGAAGTGATTCCTCTCTGCGAAGCACTTGATCCGCAGGGTGTTCAGTTAAGCACAGGCGGCCTCGATGAAGATTCATCCAGAGCTTTGATCAAAGAAGTGGAAAGAATTTACAAGCAGAAGCGCGGCATATTTGCGTTAAGCTGACATATAAAGGAGAATGGTTTTGTGGCTTTCGTCACTTAACATAGCAAAACCAGCCCCGATTTCCAAAGAAAGGAAGCTTTCGTAAACGAAAGCTATGGTTAACAATATGGCTAAAACACCCGTTAAAACGACAAAAAAAGCGGCTGTCAATGATGTTAAATACTGCAATAAAACGCTTAATTTTCGCAATAAAGAAGGACTTTACTTCCGTTTGACATTCGAGGGCGTGAACGGTTGGAGAATGCAGACGAGCAAAAACGGAAAGTTCGACAATATGGGTGCGGCACAGGCATTGGCACGTTTTATGAACGAGAAGATCAAAGCAGGCGCACAAAGAGTTGAAGTCAATGTTAAAAAAGATAAAATAACATTAACGGAAAAGAAAGGAACATATGCGATCCTTTCTTTGAAAGAAGATTTCTCCCTTAAATTCTGTTCAAAAGACGGTGCTGTGATCAACGAAGTGACTTCCGTAAATTATGACAACGGCAGTCTTTTTATGAAAGGCGCACTTGCCGAACAAGAAGCAATTTACGGCGGCGGCGAGAGACTTGACGTTTCAAACAAGCGTGGCACGCAGATCGACCTTTTCACATGCGACGGTTGGAACAATCCCCAAACGACATATGTTGTTCTTCCCCTCTTTCTTACGACACGAGGCGGTGGTATGTTTATTAACAGAAACGAGTCCGCACTCGTTGATTTCGGAAAAGCTGAAGCAAACACATGGACATACAAGCTTCGCCACGGCGATATGGACTGTTATTTCTACCCGACAGGCAACATGGCGGATGCTCTTTTAGGTTACACAGAGCTTACAGGTCACGCATATATGCCGACTCCATGGATGCAGGGTATGCATATTTGCAGATACAGACCAGATTTCTGGAGCTTTGACAGAGATCTCAGTTTCGACAAGATAACGGATACTCCCGAATACGATAAACTATTTATCGAAGCCGACGGCAATTACAGAAATATAAACGATGTAAATTCAGACGAGATCGATAATACAAATATCTTCTATTTCTTTAACGACAAACAAAATAAATATGAGCGTTCGTATGTAAAAGCAGATTCGGGTAAATATTACATGAAAGGCCCGAAAGGAAATCCCGGAGGCGACAGCTGTAAAACGATAATAACTAATTTTATCAAAAACGACATGAAGCCCGATGTTGCAAGCATGGAAGCTCTTTTATGGAGCAAATGTTTCAGAGACACCGATGAGGGCAGAGCATACCGAGAAGATATGCAGAAAGCTATCGACTGGCTCCACGCTCACGGAATAAAGGCGATGGTATATCTCCGAGCAGGTGAACTTGACAGGGAAAACATCGGATTCAAGGAAGAATACAATGTTCACGCAGATGTTACCGTAACGAATGAAGACGGAAGCGTCACTGTTGAAGAAAACACAAACCAAATACCCTGGATCTTGGGCACGGGCGAAAATCCCGACTGCGGAAAGAACGGTTACGGTGGTCTGAGAGCAGAAACATATCTTGATATTACGAACGATGAAGCTGTTGAATGGTATTTTGACAAGATCTGGGGACAGATGATCGAAATGGGCATAGACGGCGTTAAGATCGACTTTTGCGAATGTATGCCCGATGGCGATATTCAGATAGGTAAAACAAAAACTCATTATAATTGGAAGAACCCCGACAGAATAGTTGCGGGAACTGAACATCACGCTTATCCAGTTTACTTTATTTCCTCTTTCTATAAGAGAATGCTCGAATTGAGAGAAAAGAAAGGTCTTAAAGACGGCTTTATGCTCTTCTCCAGAGGCGGCGGTATCGGTTCGCAGAGAAGCCCGTACATGTGGGCAGGCGACCAGACGAGAACTTACGGAAAGCTTCAGGAACAGCTTCTTGCGACCGTAAACAGCGGACTTTCGGGACATCCGTATATGTCATTCGACATGGGCAGTTACGCATACGGAGCAAAAAATTATTTCATGATCGGGCTTGAAACGGAATCCGCAGTATTTGCGCGCGCAACCGAATTTACGGCGTTCCTTACAAATATGCAGACTCACGGCGATGTTCGCCACGCTTACGACATGACGGAAGAAACAAAGGCTATCTACCGCAATTTCACCCGACTGCACTACGAGCTTATCCCGTATATGCAGAAATATTCGGCGATCGCTTGTAAGACAGGTATGCCGCCCGTTCGTCATCTTGCGCTCAAATATAACGACGACGTAAATGTTCACAGCATGAACGACGAGTTTATGCTCGGCGAAGGCTTGCTTATTGCGCCTATCTTTACCGAAGACACGTTCGAAAGAGACGTATATCTTCCCGAAGGTTCATGGACGAATCTTTTAACGGGAGAGACTTTCGGCGGCGGACAGACCGTTAAAGCAAAAGCTAACCTCGGTCAGATACCCGTTTTCCTTAACAATGATTCGGCAGATAAAGAAGAGCTCCTCCCGATATTCTGCGGCGCAAACTGGTACGAGATCAAAAATTGGAAGTAATTCAATAAAAGACAGAGAACAGATGAAACAAAATCACCTGTTCTCTTTTTATCAAGATTTTTTTGCAACAAGGAAAAATCTGTGAGTTTTTCCCGAAACAAAGCCTTTTTGTTCTATTTCTTTTTGAGCATTCAAAAGGCCGTCAAGGCATGTATCAACCGAAAAGCCTATAAATTCCCATTCGATTATACGTGCGAACCAGACGAGCGCGCCGACATCATAAAATGTTATATTCCCGAACGCTTCTTTGCCTTCAATGATCTCAAAACCGCAATTTTTGAATTTTTCGGACACGACGGATAGATATTGTTCGGGGAAAGGAAGTGGCGTTTCTTTTGAAAGAAGAAGATCGACAAGCGCCCTGTCATTTTCTGCCCCGACCTGCTGTGTTATGAATATACCGCCTTTTTTCAAAACACGAAATATCTCTTTTTCGTTAAAATCACCGTGGCGGTTTATAACAATATCAAAGCTTTCATCTGAATACGGCAGATGTTTTCTGCAATCAGCCTCTTTAAAATCAATACCCAAAGGCAAAAGTATTTTTTTGCATAATTCAACATTC
>CAJGDF010000092.1 GCA_904502105.1 uncultured Clostridia bacterium | reverse complement strand
TCACCGGTGAAGGGGTTGTAGCAGTACATGTAGTTGAGGAGGCCGTAGCCGGGTTCGTGAGCTGCGGTGTATTCAGCGCAGAATGTTTCACGGTCCATAGCGAGAGAGAATGCTTCTCTGAATTCGGGGATAGTGAGGATAACTGCGTTGTTACCGATAGCTTCGAGTTTTTCTTTATTGGTGTTGAAAGAAATCTTAGTGGTGTAAGATTCGGGAGTGTAGAGAAGTCTGTCGCTGGAAGCGTAGGTTTCGAGGTCGGTAGAGTCGAGACCGATGCTGTCGATTTCGCCGTTAAGGAAGGACTGGAGAGCAGTCTTGTGTTCAGCGATAACCTGGCAGGAGATCTTGTCGGTCTGGTACTGACCAACGTGTTTACCGTCGGAGTAACCGTACCAAGAATCGTTTCTGGTGAAAGTGAGCTGTTTGTCGAGCTCATAGAAAGTGAGGTCGTAAGGACCGTAAGAAGTGGATTTGTCAACAGTGGTGCAGTAGGTGTTGGTTACAGAAGCTGCATCAGCAGAACCTGCTTCAACAACGTTACCTGCAGCGTCATACCAAGTCTGGCATGCTTCGTAGAGGTCTTTCTTTACAAGCCATGTAGAAGAAAGGTTGTAGGGCATGTAGAATTCGGGTTCAGCTACGGGGTTAGCGGTTACGAGAAGGATGGTGTATTCATCAAGAGCCTTGATACCAACTTCTTCGAAAGTAACCTTGGGAAGAGACTGAGATACGTAGAGGTAGTCAGCAGCGTAGGATTCGTAAGGAGCACCTGCAGCGAGGTAGGTTTCGTAAAGGTATTTAGCGGAGATCCAGTCTTCAGCTTCGCCTTCAGCAACAGCTTCGTCACGATAAAGAGTTTCATCGGTGATGTTGATGTACTGAGGAGCAGCATTACCTTCAGCGTCGAGAGCGCCTACACAACCCCAGAAGCCCATATCGATGTAGCAGTTGCCGTTAGCAATTGCATCAGCGAGAGCGGAGCCAGCGAGAGCGTAAGAAGTCTTACCGTTGTAGAAGTAAGCCTTAGCGTTAACGATTTCGAAGTCGCCGGAGTAGAAGGAGTCTGCACGTCTGTTAAGAGCGAGGGGATCGAGGAGCTGCTTCATGGAGTAAACATAAGTTTCAGCATTGATAGGAGTTCCGTCAGCCCACTTAACAGCGGGGTTAAGAGCGATCTTCCAAGCTTTAGCGGATTCGCCTTCAGCGATGCCGTACTGACCAACATAGTCAGCAGTTACGTCAACAGGAAGTTCTGCAGCTGCTTCGGGGATAATGGTGTAACCGGAGAGGTCGCCATTAATAACGAAGTCATAGAGGGGAGTGGTGATGTAACCAAGAACGTAAGAGTCGTCGTTGGTTTCCCAAGCATGGGGGTTCCAGTTAAGACCGGTGGTACCGCCGATATATTCGAGAAGAGTATATTCAGCTTCGTCACTGTAGTCTTTACCTGCGACACCTGCAAAGATGTCGTAATCGTAATCAACGGTTTCGTTGTTGTTTTCGTCGCCGTTGTTTTCGTCGCCGTTGTTTTCATCAACAACGTTGTCGCCTTCATTGTTGCCTTCGTCAACAGTGTTATCGCATGCTACGAGAGCAAACATGGAAAAACACATAACGAATGCGAGAAGGACTGCGAGCAGTCTTTTCATTGTGAAAATCCTCCAAATAAATTTTTAACACAAAGCGCGATCATATCCGCTTTCAGTTATACACTATATTATACATAAAACGACTATACTTGTCAAGACCAACCCTAAAAAAGTTCGTTTTTATATTCACTAAAATCGTTATTTTAACCAAATTATCAGTTTTAATATGCCCATTTTAAGGTCATATAATACAGAAATTTTATCGCTTTATTCATCTACAATAGTTGATTATTCATTATTTGCCGTATTGTTTTAACAATAAAGGTGCAATATCGTTTAAATTAAATATCAATCAATGTTAAAAACAATATTTTTTCATTAAAACACATAAAATACATAGATAAAATATGCCTCTTTCTTAAAAACGAGATAGAAAGAGGAATATTATAATTTATTTATAATTTTTAATCAGTCTGCAAAAAGAGGAATAAGGCAGAAATTATCAACATCGAAAAGGCCGAGCGTTGTAAGTTTAATATGAGGAATTACAGGCAGACTCACAAACGACATATTCATAAACGGTTCAACATCGTCGGGACATCCGAGTTTATGAGCAGCAATTCGGATATTTTCATTTTGTTCTGCACAGATATCTGCTTTTTCATCACTCATAAGACCGGCTATCGGCAACGGCATTTCGCAAATGATCTTTCCGTTTTCAACAGCAACAAGACCGCCTCCGATATCGCGGATACGTTCACAGGCAATAAGCATATCATTTTCGTTTTGCCCGATAACGATCAGATTATGAGAATCATGAGAAACAGATGAAGCTATAGCGCCTGATCTAAGCCCTGCACCGTTAATGAAACCGAGACCGATATGGCCTGTTTTATGATGACGTTCAACAACAGCGATCTTGAGAATATCTTTTTGAGTATCTATACCGTTATTTTCGGAAAAATCAATGAAATCAATAATTTTTTCGGTTAAGATCTGACCTTTAAGAATTTTAATGATATTGCACTTTCTCCGTTCATTGCAATCGAACATGAAATCATTAACGGAAAGAGGTTTGAAATTCAAAGATCCCCTCACCCTGTTTTCAAGCTCTTTGGGAATAGCCGGTTTAGAAAAATCCACAAGTTCTCCGTTTTCAACAACAAGATTGCCGTTTTTGTAGACATCGCACACTTTGACAGAATCAAGATCATCAAGGATAAGCAGATCAGCATTATAACCGGGAGCAATAGCTCCGACATTGGGTATTCTGAAATGCTCTGCAGCA
The DNA here is from genome assembly GCA_904502105.1 of uncultured Clostridia bacterium. Lineage (GTDB taxonomy): Bacteria > Bacillota > Clostridia > Oscillospirales > UBA644 > HGM12619. The sequence continues at coordinate 3,908 of CAJGDF010000092.1, read as the reverse complement.
TTCAAGGTTGCCATTTTTATTGCGAGAACAGCTGACTTTCCGTTTTTAACAGCAAGACGGACAGACTCATCTATATGTCCATTGGAAAGAAGATCGGCAGGATGTTTATCATCTGAAACCAATAAACATCTGTCACACCACGGCTTATCAAAAAGAGGAAGAAGATCAATAAGATTTTTTGCCGCAGTACCCTGGCGTATCATAACACGCTGACCTTTTCGAATACGTTCTTTCGCTTCATCAACAGACGAACACTCGTGGTCATCACGAATTGACATTGAAATGTATTTATCGAGATCATGTCCTGTTAAGAGAGGAGCATGACCGTTAATGACAGCGCCGTGTTCTTTTGCAGATTTTATTTTGGCATAAACATTTTCGTTTCCGTAAATTACCCCGGGATAATCCATAACCTCACCAAGTCCCACTACCCTGTTTTCCGAATAGAAGGGAGCAAGATCGTCTGCGGAAAGAACAGCTCCTGCTTCATCAAAAGATGTTGCGGGAACACACGAAGGCAGAACGATGTAAACAGAAACGGGAAGTCCGTCACTTGCCGCAAGCATATAACGAAGACCGTCCGAACCGCAAACATTGGCTATTTCATGCGGGTCTGCAATTACGGCAGTTGTTCCGTGAGGCACGGCAGCACGGGAGAATTCATAAGGCGAAAGCATTGTACTTTCAATATGAATATGGCTGTCAATAAAACCGGGACAAACATATTTGCCTTTAATATCAACTGTTTTATCGGCCTGTTCGTCGGAGTAGTCCCCTACCCCGATTATCATACCGTTTTCTATCAAAACATCGGCACGTTCAAGCTCCTCGGAAAATACGTTGACGACCGAGCCGTTTTTAAGTAATATTTTCATAGATCATAATCCATTAATAAGCAAATCTTGAGATCATTTCATCCTGAAGTTCTTTGGGAAGATCTACAAAATGAGCAGAAACACCCCAAAGACGAACGATAAGATCCTTATATTTTTCGGGATGAATCTGTGCCTGTCTGAGTTCTTCGACATCAAGGACATTCGGTTGATGCTGAAGGCCACCATTTTTAAAGTAACCGTTCAAAAGAGTTTTGAATGTTTCTTTACCGTTATTACCTCTAAATACCGAAGCAAAGTAATTGACCATAACGCAATAGTTCCATTGAACAAGCATAGGATCTATCTTTGATGCAGAGGCAAGCGCAGCAGTAGGACCGTTTTTCATTGTACCGCTTGCGGGAGTCAAGGTTACGGCAACAGCTTCGCCTTTTGCTCTGCCGTCGGGAGTTGCCATAAGTCCTCCGCCTGTCGGCACGGGATGAGGCTGATGGATACCGCCGAGGACATGACCTCCGGCAAAAGTTTTATATTTACGGCATTCTTTAAGGCAAAATTCAAGAATATCTTTTGCTATATCGTCAACATAGCTGTCATCATTACCCCATTTCGGGCAAATAAAGAGGACGTTCTTGATGATCTTTCCGTTTTCGCCCTCGAAGTTTGATTCGCAAGCAGCAAAGACTTCATCAAGAGTATAACGTTTTTCATCAAAAACAGTTTTCTTGATTGCAGCAAGAGAGTTTATAGTTTCGGTAGCTGTACCGAAAAACATACCTTTATCTTTTACGGGATACGGTTCGAGCGTAACGTCAAGAGCATTTTCAATACAACCGTGATACAGACCGCTCAGATACGGAAGCGGAGCCATGGGGCTGTTACCGCCGCGGTTAACGGGCTTGTTATGATTTTTTACACCGTCAAAATATTCGTCGAGCTTTCCTGCGGCATAAAGTAAGATCTGTTCCTGCGCATTGTTAAAATTGTCAACATCCCTTTTGATATGTTCTGCGATCCTTACTTTCAATTCGGCGATAAGTTCGTCAAAGGTTTTAAAGGAGCGATCGTTTTTCAGTATATCAAGCAACATCCAAACTAAAGACGGACCGCCTACGATCCAAAAATCGCCGTAACCCGGGATATTTATATCCTGGCAAAGATCGAATCCGTAGCAACGGGCATACTCAATCGGAACACCTGCACGATGAAGGCTTTCGACAAAAAGATCGTCATTATAATAAGAAACGAAATTACAGCCCGAAATAGAAAGTTCTGCGGCTTTGTCGATAAATTCTGGGGGATTTATACTGTTAACACGAAGGTTAAATTCGGGTTCAGGGAGACGTACTTTATCAATAGCCTCAAGGAACATCATTGTGACATCGTTAACAGCATTTTCGCCGTTCGAAAGAACACCGCCGAGTGTTACAACGAGCTGCGCGGCATATTTTCCGAGATATGAATTATTTATGTCTACCTGATCGTACATTTTAAGAAGCAAGCATTCGATAAGCTGTTGCGCTTCATCTTTCGGAGTATTACCGAGGAATTCACCGAGGATAACGTCAAGTCTGCCGTAGTTTACAAACTCAAAGCTTTCGATGATAACACCGAGATGTGCAAACCAAAGGAGCTGAACGGCTTCATGGAAAGTTTCTGCAGGTTCTCCGCTTATTTTTTTACAAATACGAGCGATCTCCAAAAGCTCTGTTTTATCCGAACCTTCTGCGGTCTCGGAAAGGAGAAGAGCTTCGTCGGCATAACGGAGGATAAGGTTTTTAAGACCGTTGTAAGCAATAATAACGCTTGACAGAAAATCAAGATTTACTGAATGAAGAGACGGATCTTTTTTCTTTTCTTCTGCACTGTTGATTATTCCGTCAATACCTTTTTTGAGAATAATACCGAGATCGGGAGTTATGTGGGTCTTATTTGTAAACTGTTGGTTGCAACCGAAAAGCTCGATATCTTTTTCGTTTATGTATTCATAACCGCCCCAAAGACCATAATCAAAGTTATCGTGACCGTCTTCGTTACCTTTGTTCGGATTAAAGAACGTTCTCGTACCGACAATAAGTTCTTTCTGTCCGATATAAACAGGCATGGTATCAAATATTTTCTTTAAACCAAGCGCTTTTCTTTCAGCAATACTCGGAGCATCGTTCGCAACCGATATTTTGGGTATAGGTGTACGTCGGCACTTGTTAGCGCCGGAAAGAGTCTGTTCTTTTAAAAATTCTGTTCTTGTCATAGCTTTTGATCCCTTTCAAATAGATTTAAGCCAATGTAATATTTCTTTTTATAAATATTTTACGGAAAGAATCCATTTCTTCTTCCGTTATTTTTTTATTAGTATCGTACGGATATTCCAATCCGAGAGTTTTATACTTACTTGCGCCGAGAGTATGATACGGCATCAGTGTGACTTGCTCAACGGTCTTTAGCGATGAAGCAAGTTCAGCTATCGCCGTCATTTCATCTTCGTTATTGTTGAAGTCCGGGATAACGGGAACACGAATCCAGATAGATTTACCTGCTTCGGAAAGACGTTTGATGTTATCTATTATTAACATATTATCCACGCCTGTATATTCTTTATGAACAGACGAAGTAAAACATTTAATATCATAAAGATAAAGTTCACAGCAATCAAGAGTTTTTTCAAATGATGACCAAGGAACGTAACCGGAAGTGTCGATTGCGGTATGAAGCCCCATTGCTTTGGCTCTTGTTAAAACAGAAGCCACAAAATCGGCCTGAAGCATACACTCCCCACCCGAAAAAGTAACACCGCCGTTATCGGAATAAAAAATCCTGTCTTTCAATATCTCCGAAACAAGTTCATCTTCATCTATTTCACGTCCGCATACTTTCAATGCTTCCGCAGGACATTTTTCAGCATCTGATAAGCTTTCGCGTTTTCCGCACAAACCGCAGCCGATGCACTTTTCATCGAAAAACTGAAATTGTTTTTGCGAAATCAGCCCTTCGGGATTATGGCACCATCTGCAGCGAAGAGGACAGCCTTTCATAAACACGGTCGTTCTTATTCCCGGTCCGTCATGAACCGAGAAC
>CAJGDF010000091.1 GCA_904502105.1 uncultured Clostridia bacterium | reverse complement strand
TTTCATAACCAAGACAAATAGTATCGGCAGACTGATCACTGGGAATATAAACTTTATAAACTATATTTGCACCTTCAAGGTCGACAGGACCGGTGCTTCCGGTGAAATCAACATCGAAAACTTCCTTTTCGGGAGTTCCGCAAGCTGATGTAAAAACAGAAACAAGCATGGTAAGAAATAAAAAACCGGCAATTTTTCTCATGATAAAACACGCCCTTTATTTTTATTATATCACAGTATTATTGCTTTTGTCAAGAAAAAAAACAAGTTCCGAGAAAAACTTCCCGGAACCTGATTATGTTAAAACAAAATTATTATTCGCCCCAGACGGCTTCCACACCTCTTTTGGAGGGAGAGATTTCTTTTTCGATATATTCTTCGATCTTATCGATATTTGCTTCGATATATTCTGTGGGGGTCTGACCGTTTTCGATCCAGCCGCTAAGCGAAGCCCACGGAGCAGAACTGAAATACGAATACTGTGAAGATAGGAACATATCATAATAAACATCGGCATCACGGCGATCGAAGAAGAATGTATGATACAAAAATTCCTTTATAGCACCGCTGTCCGGATATTCTTCAAAGGGCTCATACAGAGCATTCAAAGCTATCGCAGTCGCATCAACATTAGGAGAATAACGTGAAATTACGATTGCTCTTTCAAGATTATGATGATTTGTGGCAATAAAACCGGGATCGACATCGGGACCTGAAGGCCAGGGAATGAGACCGAAGTTGTTCATTTCTTTTACTATTCTGTCGGTCATATATTCTGCATAATGCAAAACACCGAGAACAGTTGTACCTGATATAAGAGACTCAGCAGGGTCAACATCATAATTTACGGTATAGGACAAAGGTCCGAAAACAACATCCTGGGCTTCGATCATAGCAGTAAGAGCGCGTGAATCGTGAAGACCCGATTTGTATTTTCCGTCGGAACCTTTTTCAGCCAATCTGTAACCGTTGGATAAAATATAGTTTTCACCGTAATTACCGAGATATTGAGCTGTTATAGCATATTGCTTGACCTCGCTGCCTTCCTGAATAAAATATTTTTCAAGGCAGTCGCGGAATGTTTCCCAAGTCCACTTTCCGTTTTCAAAAAGATCTCTGGGATCCTCCGCACCGATAGAAGCAATAAGATCTTCATTTATGATCGTAAGACCTGTGTATGATACGGACGACGTAGGCCAGGACATAGGTATAAGGCCATATACATCGTCTTCCCAATAAAGAACTTCAAGGATATTACGGCTTCCCCATTTTTCTTCATTACGGAAGTCAATATAATCATCAAGCTCAGAAAGCCCCATCAAGCCCCCCGCCTTCATATCTTCTCTGAATCTGTCGGAAATTCCGCAGAAAACGTCACAGTAATACTCACCGATAGAGTTGTTCATACGAAAGCTGTTGTAAGGTGTATCTCCGCTGAAATATTCAATATCAAACTTACAGTTCAGTTCAGCCTCGACATCTCTTATTCTTTGCAGTGCAAGGTCACCAAGTATCGTGTTAACTTCATATCCGAGAACCTGATCAAAGTCGCTGTACGATGCCTGACCGCTGGTTGTGCGCATATATTTTATAGTTGTACCTTCAAGATCTGTCTTTTCCGAATCTTTAACAAACTCAAGGTCGAACACTTCTTCTTCAACTGAACCGCAAGCCGTCGCAAAAAAGGAAAATATCATTGCGATCAAAAGAATTTTTGCTATTTTTCTCATAATCTACCCCATTTATTTTTTGATTAAGTATAGCACAATTAAGATATAATGTCAACAAAAAAGTTCCGGAATCAGTTCCGGAACTTTTATAAAATCAAATTATTCGCCCCATACAGCTTCTATACCGCGCATTGAAGGAAGCACATATTCGTCAAAGCTTTCTTCTACGATTTCAGAATATGCTTCAACATATTCTGTTACAGATTTATTGTAAGTTACCCAATAATGCATCTGATCATAGAGCTGATAATGGAAATAAGTGTAATCTGCAGCAAAGAACATATCGTAAAATACTTTTGAGTCACGCGGATCAAAGAAATAGTTATGGCTCATAAGTTCAAGAATATCATCGAGATCGTCATAGCTTTCAAACGGCTCATAGATGGCGCTTATAACTGCCGCTGTTGCCTCAGGATATTTAGACATACGGGAGAAAGATATACATCTTTCGATGTTATGTAAAAATCCGAATTTATATCCGGGTTCAACGTCCGGACCTGTGGGCCACGAAAGAATACCGAAATTATCCATTTCCTTTGATATTCTGCCGTTAAGACCGATAATGCTTTCGGAATAAAGCGAACCCATAACGGTTGTACCGTCAATAAGAGCATCTACAGGTTCAGTTGTTTTATCAAAGGTATGAGCAAGAGTACCTTCAAATATTTCGAGGCCGACAGTCATAGCTTTGATTGCTTCGGGGGTAAAAAATCCGTATTCGTATTCGCCTTTATCATTTTTAACTGCATAGTGAGAGCCGTTGGACAAAAGGAACATATCACCGAATGTTGCGGGACTGCAGGTCATGGAATAATATTTTGTCTGACCGCCCTCCTGAACGTAATAAAGTTCAAGAACTTCCTTGAATTTATCCCATGTCCATTCACCGTTCTCAAGATAATCGCGGGGGTCTGTGTGGCCGTAAGTTGCAATGAGATCTTCATTGACAACGATAGGACAACCGAAAGAAACAGAGATCTCAGGCCAAAGAAGAGGAACGATGCCGTAAAGGTCATCTTCATAATAGATAACCTCAAGCATATTTCTGTAGCCCCATTTAGCCTCATTACGGTAATCGATATATTCTTCGAGTTCGGAAAGGCCTACAAGCATACCGAGTCGGGCAACGTCTGCCCACATATCGGAAATACCGGAAATAACGTCACAGAAGAAAGCACCGCTGGCTGATGCCGCAACAAAATTTCGGCAGGAATAATAGTTATCTGTGTATTTGATATCAAGAGTGCAGTTAAGCTTTTGCTGAACATCTTTAAGTCTCTGAACGGCAAGATCACCGAACTGAGTGTCAATATCATAACCAAGACAGGTAGGTGTTCCGAGAACCTCAGGTGCTATACCTATTTCATATACGATTTCAACACCTTCAAGATCAAGCTCTCCTGAATTTTTCACAAAATCAACGTCAAAAACCTCGTTTTCTGCATTTGCATTACAAGCTGTTGCAAAAATTGAGAATAAGAACGCCAATAAAACGATCTTTACGATTTTTTTCATATTCATATCTCCCCTTTTATTTATCTGACTAAAGTATACCATAAATAAGAAAGAATGTCAACCGATAAATAAGATGTTGATATCAAAAAACAGGTCCCGAAAAGTTTTCGGAACCTGTCAGTGTTAAAAATAAACGTTAAATTATTCTTCGCCCCAAAGAGCATCGATACCGCGAACAGAAGGCATAACGTATTCATTGATACCTTCAGTGATCTTTTCTTCATTAGCTTCAATATATTCGGAAATGGATTTATTTGAAGAAAGCCAATCCATAGTGGAGCTGTGGAGTCCGTAATGGAAATAATTATACTCGGATGCACGGAACATATCATAGAAAACAACAGCATCGCGTCTGTCAAAGAAATAGCTGCGAGCCATGTGGTCGATAATATCATCGAGAGTTTCATAACCGTCAAACGGTTCGTAAATTGCATTGATTATAGCTGCGGTAGCTTCGGGATTTTTGGAAACTCGGGAGAATGCGATACACATTTCAATATTGGAGTGTGTAGCAAAGTTGTATCCGGGTTCAACATCGGGACCGATCGGCCAGGAAAGAATACCGAAATTATCCATTTCTCTGGTAATTCTTGAGCCGATAGTAACGATTTTATCACCGTTCATCGCACCCATAACGGTATTGCCGCTGATAAGAGAGTCAACAGCATCGGATTTGGAGTCGATAGTATGAGCGGTGGAACCATTGAATATATCAATAGCCGCTTCCATAGCTTTTACAGCAGTTGCGGAAATAAAGCCGGGAACATATTTACCGTTAATATCTTTTTCGGCGTAAAGGTCACCGTTAGAACGTACAAACATAGCAGCAAAAGCACCTGATCCGCAAGTAAGAGCGTAGTGCTTAACCTCGCCGCCTTCTTCAAGGTAGTAAAGTTCAAGAACTTCTTTGAATTTATCCCATGTCCATTCGCCGTTTTCAATATAGTCACGGGGGTCGGTAGCACCGATCTGGGAAATTATATTTTCGTTAACAACGATGGGAGATTCAAAAGTGATTGCGATTTCGGGCCAAAGAAGGGGAATAACGCCGTAAAGATCGTCTTCGTAATAAACAACCTTGAGCATATTACGGTAGCCCCATTTTTCTTCATCACGGTAATCGATAAAGTCTTCGAGTTCGGAAAGACCGATTACCATGCCGATACGTGCAACGTCTGCCCACATATCGGAAATACCGGATATAGCATCGCAGAGGAATGTACCGCTGGCAGATGCAGCTACAAAGAGACCGCAGGAGGAGCCTTTCTCTCTGTAATTAACATTGACCTTACAGTTAAGCTTGTTCTGAACGTCTCTGAGTCGTTCAACAGCAAGGTCGCCGAACGGAGTGTCGATTTCGTAACCGAGACAGCTTTCAAGACCCATAGCGCTGGAGGGAAGACCAAATTCGTAAACCATTTCAAAGCCTTCAAGGTCTACACCTGTTTTTTCACCGACAAAATCGAGGTCAAAAACTTCTTCTTCAGCGGAAGCGTTACATGCCGTTGCAAAAATAGAAATAAGCATTGCAAGAAGGAGGATTTTCGCTATTTTCTTCATTTTAGTTTAAACCTTTCTTATGATTTTTTTTAGTATATCATAAAAAAACAGGAATGTCAACATGAAACTCAGGTAAAAATCATATACAAAATAATTATTTACCCCAGACTGCTTTGATACCGTTTTGAGAAGGTCCAACGGAGTCAATCATACGTTCTTCAAGCTGTCCTTTGATACCTTCAAGATATTCTGTAGGTGTCTTGTTTGAAAGCATCCATTCGCCCAAAGAATTGTAAAGAGGACCGGCGCTTGTAAAGAAATATGCAAAAACAGAGTTAAAATACATATCATAATAAACATGGGAATCTCTGTCGTCAAAGAAATAATTTTTGGACATAAGTGCAATAATATCATCAATAGTCTGATATTCTTCAAAAGGTTCATATATTGCACTGATAACAGCGGCAGTGGATTCAGGATAATTTGATGCTCTGGAGAAGACGATGCATCTGTTTATATTAGAGTGGAAACCTGCGGCATAACCGGGTTCAACGTCAGGACCGGTAGGCCATGAAAGAAGGCCGAAATTTTCCATTTCTTTTGCGATCTTACCGTTTAAACCGATAATACTATCAGAACCTACACAACCAAGTACCGTTGTACCTCCAATCAAAGAATCCACAGCGTTGCCCTCACTGTCGATGGTATGAGCAAGGGGGCCGTAGAATACATCGCGGGCTTCTTTCATAGCAGCAGAGGCAGCATTTGTTAAAAGACCGGGAGCCAATTCACCTTTCTCATTTTCATAAGACATTCTGAAACCGTTTGACATTAAGTACATTGCACCGAATGAATGAGAACTGCAAGTAAGAGAATAATGTTTAACTTCATTACCCTCTGCTCTATAATAAGTTTCAAGTACTTCTTCAAATTTATCCCATGTCCACTCGCCGTTTTCAAGATAATCACGGGGATCGGTTGCACCGATTGAAGAAATAAGATTTTCATTTACGACTGTGATACCGCTATAAGAAACGGAAACTTCGGGCCAGAGAAGAGGAACGATGCCGTAAAGATCATCTTCGTGATAAATAACCTCTAAAATATTTCTGTTGCCCCATTTTTCTTCATTACGGAAATCAATATAATCCTCGATTTCTGTAAGACCGATAAGCATGCCAACCTGAGCAGGACCTCGCCACATATCGGATATACCGGAAATTACATCGCAAAGAAATGTTCCGCTGTACGATGCCGCAACAAAATTACGACAGGAGTTGTAGTTATTTGTATAATTAACAGTTACTGTACAGTTAAGATTGTTTTGAACATCTTTAAGTCTCTTTACCGCCATATCACCAAATTGAGTATCCATCTCATAGCCCAAGCAGTTCGGAGAATCAAAAATACTCGGATCCAATCCGATTTCGTAAACAATATTAACGCCGCCAAGATCAATGTCCCCGGGAACTATGTTAAAATCAAGATCAAAAACTTCCTCAGAAGCAGCATTACAAGCAGTAAGAAGAAAAGATAAAACCAAAAGTATCAAGAAAAACTTCGTTACTCTGCGCATAAAATCAACCTCATTAATTTTTTTTAAAGTCAGCTGTATTAAGAATTATTTAATGACAGTATAAGTTAACATTTCATAATGCAATCTTGTACCGATATCAACTCCGGACGGAAGAAGCGCTAGTGCAATAAAAATATCCTTATCATCCCCATCACCGTCTGCTCGAAGATAAGCATATTCACCTTCAATTTTTACAACAGTGTAATCTTTCGGTTCCATATATTTCCCTCCATTAATTTATAAATCCATTATAACATATCATTTATCAAATTACAATACTAAAATTAAATTTCTTATTAGCTCAAGTATATTTACATAGAAAAAGAACCCATACATTTCTGTATAAGTTCTTCTGGCTTCATAGTATAAAAATGCAACTCGGAAATAATTACATAATTGCCACCGGAGTCAGCTTCTCAATTATTTTCATCATACGAGGATTATTTTGCAAGTGCGCAAATTGATCTTCTCTCAAGGATTTCAAAAGCAATCCGCATTGATTTTCGGTATAATTCTTATATGCATCGTTTACAGATAG
>CAJGDF010000090.1 GCA_904502105.1 uncultured Clostridia bacterium | reverse complement strand
CGCCGCCGTTTCGCGGCGGGATTTCGCGCAGATCGTCCGCAGGTACACGTTGCGCGCAATCCCCCACAGCCACGGAATCCGGCGTGCGGGATCGTCGATTTTGTGATACGAGCGCAGTGCGCACTCGATGATGTCCTGGGTCAGGTCTTCCGCCGCAGCTTCGTCGTGCAGGCGGTTGTACGCAAACCGGTACAGGCGATCGAGCTGGGAAGTGAAAAGTTCGGTAAGTTCGTTGTCCATGTTTTCCTCGTTGTGACGGGATTTTTCGGTATTCTGTGAATTTCTTTGTGAGCCGGCTTCGTATAATAAGTCACGGTTCGCGGCGGTTTGTTAGGTCTTGTTTGAAAAATAGTCAACCATAGTATTATTTCAACAAAATAAGAATAGAAGCAAGAAAGACACCGGCAAGAAAAACGTCATCACGCTTGTCGAAACGAGTAGCAATTCTGCGAAACCACTTGAGTTTCTGGAAAAAGCATTCGATCACATGGCGATCCTTGTAAGTATGCCAATCGCAAAACCAAGGTCTGACTGTATTGCTTTTCGGCGGAATCGTGTACTCCCCATCTGCCTGCTGGATGTAGTCCAGAATCTGAGCAGTTCCGTATGCTTTGTCTCCGAGAATATTACTGTCAGACAGATCACGGCGCGACAAAAGTTCTACAGCCACTGTGGAATCATTGACATTCCCCGCAGTAAGCAGAAATTCAAGAGGATTCCCCAGTGCATCTGTAAGCGTATGAATTTTGGTGTTCAGACCACCTTTCGTGCGTCCTACGGCTTTTGACTCCCCTTTTTTACGCCCCCGTTGGCACTTTCATGTACCTTGACGGCAGTGGAGTCTATGCAGATATATTCCATATCCGCATCCAAATTCAGTTCACGGAATATCTTTTCGAAGATTCCGTCTTTTTGCCACTTGCGGAATCGGGCGTATACGCTCTGCCAGCTTCCATAGCATTCCGGCAGCTCGCGCCACTGACATCCGGTTCGCAGTATCCACAGGATACCGTTGAGCATCATGCGGTTATCTTTTCGCGGTCTTCCTTTCTGACCGCTTCGTTCCGGTGGCAGATAGTCTTTGATCCTATTCCACTCGCTTGCTGTGAGTTCATATCGTCTTGCCATGCTTCTATTATACTATTTTGCTCGATTTTGTGCAATTTCTATTTTTCAAACAACGCCTAATCAAAATGCAGGAAATGTGCAGAAGTTGGGTAAGATTTCTGCAAAATAATAATTCAGGAGCAGCCATAGGAATGTGACTGCTCCTGAATTGTTTATTTCATATTTTCTGTATGAACAAGGAATAAGAGCAGTTTTCCGAACTCATCATTGGTGCGTAAAAAGTCATAACTCTCATCCTCATTCAATCTCATCAGCATCTCATGGCTCTTGTTCCATTTATTATTCCAGTTTATGCCTGCGGGAGATCGACCGCACGGTATCAAAGAAGAATAGGTGTCTCTCGTTTCATCATATGTGTCGAACATGATTACGTACCTGACACATTCACTGAGATGGAAAAGTGTTTTCTCTGAGTCTTTTCTTAAAGCATAAATGTCGGCGAGATTCTTTTCGGCTTCTGCAAGACTTTCTGAATCAAAGAAACAGTCGTCTTCTTCATATAAAGTCTTATAAAATGAAATTGCTTTTTCGTACAGTTTGATTTTTGCATTTTCATCAAACAGCGGCTTGCCATCATCTTTGTTCAGTGAAGCAAGCCAGATAGTCTGATCTGCAGCTGCACTGACTGAATTACAAATAATACCTTTGATATGTTCAATAAGCTTATTTCCGCTATACAACGCTGTCAACATTTCATCCTTAGATGCATCGGGTAGAGCAGCTATGAGATGGAGAGCATCGTCATATCTTCCTACAGCCGGAAAAATCGTGCAGGCAAGTTCAATAGCTTTACCTTGAATTTTCATATCATTGCATCCGGCAATTATCTTATCAATGTAATCAGCAGCTTCCTTACAGAGTGAATGGTGCTCTTCCGCAGAACAATTTTGCTGGAATGCACGCTGATAGAGAAAAATCGTCAGATCAGACATCATTTTGAAACTGTTGGGATAACTTACAAGAGCGTTGCGTATGATTTGTGCTGCTCCTTCTTTGTCGCCGGAATTACAAAGATTCCACGCTTCATTACAAATGTGATCAATGGCTGCTTGTTTATTCGTCACGTCAACACCAAGCAGATAATCAGTGGTGACTTCAAAAAAATTTGCAAGAATCGGCAACTGCGAAATATCCGGAGCAGTTCTGTCGCATTCCCACTGAGAAACGGCATTTGCCGTAATGCCGAGATATTCAGCAAGCTGTTCCTGTGTCATATCACGTTCACGGCGGAGCTTTTTGATCGTTGATCCGATAGACATAATATCTACCTCCATAATGTATATTCAAAAGCGCTTTTGTGATTATATTATATCAAATTTTCAGTAGGATTTCCACTTAGCAGATTGACACTGAACCTGAAGTATTGCTATAGTTTTTTAAGCAGCTGTGTTCTTTGGTAATCAAATCAGTGCATCGATCGAAAACCGTATTGAAAACTTCACAATTATGCACTATAATATCTCCATAACGATCAAGGAGATTGCCATGGAAAACTACGACGCCGTTCTTGCGATAAAAAGAATAAAAATTATGGAGCTTTATTTTGACACCGTTCAGCGCGCGTTTCAAATCGACCGAAACCTGTTGAATAACGGACCGATCGGCGAAATGCTTTCTGTTCTTCTCAATTATTATGAGGGCGGACAGTGGCTCGAAGATTACCAAGCGGACGAGCAGGGGATGTTACCCAAAGAACTCAAACGCGGAATTTTGTCACAGGATGGATTTTACAATTTTTTGAGCGAACTTAATGATTGACCGAGCAGACCGTTCTGCCCGGTCTCTTTTTTATTCGGCAGTGGAAGCTTCGATCTCGTTTCCGTCGGCATCAAATTGCTTCTGAGAAACAATATTCCAGTTTTCGTCGTATTCAATGACGGTTTTTGATCCGTCTTCAAAATAATGTATCTCTTTTTTAAGGTACGTCATCCAGCCGTCTGCATTGAATTCGTAAAACTCTTCGGATACTGTTTTACCGTTCATTATAATTTTTAAGCTCTTTTTTTCGCCGCTTTCGAAAAATTCATATTCGTAAATGGTTTCCGATTTAACAGAACCGTCTGCGGCGTAAGTTGTCGTGCTTTTTATAAGTCCGTATTTGCCGTTTACCGTTACGTTTTTCGATCCGTCTTCGAAATATGTAACGTTCGTCGTGGGATAGCGTGTGAAACTGTAATCGTCAGTTTCGGTAACGTAATCGAGGGCTTCGTATGTTAAAACACCGTCTGTATAATGTCTTTCACTTGTAATATTACCGTTATCGTCGTATTCAATTTCAAAAACAAATTCACTGACTATATTATCATCAGCATCGTATATTATTCTTCCTATCTGGTCGCCGAATTCGTTGTAAATGCTTTTGAATGCATTGCCGAGCTCCGGATAATAAACAGTCTCGCTTTCGGTGTATGTCCAGCCGTCCTCAGTTGTTTTGAAGTATTCTTCGGTTGAGAGGGAGCCGTTTTTATACGTTTTTTTGCTTAACATTATGCCGTCTTCGTTGTATTCATATTCGCCGACAAAATAATAGATCACATTTCCGTTTTCATCGTAATCTTTTTCAAGAATAAGCTCACCGTGATCGTTGTAATCAAAAATTTTTGTCAATCCGTCTTCTGTATATTCTATCTCTTTTTTCGGAAATCCCCAGTTGCCGTCTTCGCTGTAAATATATTCGATTACTTCATGCACAAGCTTGCCGTCAATATAATGCTTTTCACAGACCTTATTACCGTTTTCGTCATATTCACGGTCATAGCGGTCTTCATATATGATGTTGCCGTCCAAATCCTTTTCGACAGACATGATCATATCTCCGTTTTCGGACATTTCAAAAACGGAAACTGTGCCGAGTTCAAAATTATTCTGCGTGATCACAGAATTATATTGGTTGCCGTTTTTGTCAGTTTTATATTCATATAATTCTTCGTAAACAACAGTATCTTCGGCGTTAACGGTTTTTATTGCGGTGATAAACTCGTTTTCATCATACTCATAAACGCTTTTTTCGCCGTCTGACATAAACGATGTGAACGATTTCTGGTATGTTCTTCCGTCATCTGTTGTTGCAAATTCGGAGATGAACGATATTCCATCGTTTTCGTATGTCGTTTCCTTTATTTTATTGCCGTTTTCATCATATTCAATATCGGTAATGCTTTCGCTGATAATGTTTCCGTCTCCGTCGTAGCAGGATATTTTTTCGAGATCGCCGTTTATATTGTAATTGTATATATCCGCTCCGCCGTCATAGGTATATATCTCACTTTTGCAAGCAGAACATTCGTCGTTTTCAAGAGTATGCTCTCCGAGATTGAATGTTTCGCCGCATTCGCATTCCTGCCAATGAGTGGAAACGTTTCTTTCCCAGCTTTCAGCTGAATGTTTATGTGCATTGCCTTCGCATGCGGTAAGTAAAAGTGAACAGCAAAGAAGGTAAAATGTTATTTTAAATTTCATGTAGGTCAACTTTCTTTTTTATTTTTAGTATACCATATTCTGTAAATCATGTCAAGCAAAGTTGTTTGACGATTAAATAAGAAATATCTCAACCATTGAGGTTGAGATAATATCTATTTCTTTTTTGCTCTGAATACGTAAACATTTTCTCCGTCGGCTCTGAATCCGATGTCAAAGCCCGAATAGTCAAGTCCGTATGTTTTTTCAGGGTCGTTATCGTAACCGGGGCGGGGGTCGTTTTCCAAAATGCCTTTAACAGCATCTTTGATCTCTTTGGGGATCAATTCCTCTGTTTCATTTTCAAAGATAACAGAAAGCTTATGCTCTTTTGTTCTCTGTGTGTAACCTTCAGATGCTTCCGGGTGAAGGTCTGCAACAGGGATATACGGCTTGATGTCAAAAATGGGGGTTCCGTCAAGCATATCTATGCCTGAAACGGTCAATGTCGGACCTTCGGGAGATGTTAAATCAACGCTTTCGAGTTTTACACATGATAATCCGAGGCTGTTTGGTCTGAACGGTGAACGTGTTGCGAAAACGCCTACTCTTTCATTTCCTCCGAGACGGGGAGGGCGGACGGTCGGTCGGAATTCATCGCTTACCGCCTGCGAAAACTGCCATATGATCCAAAGATGAGAAAATTCTTCTATCCCTCTGATAGCTTCCGCATTTCTGTATTTCTTTTCAAAAACGATCTTTCCGGTGAGCTCTTTAACAAGTCCGCTCTGTCTTGGAATACCGAATTTCTCCGAAAATCCCGTGCGGATATATGCAATGGGTTCGATCTGAAAATTTTTGATGTCCGTTGTTTTTTTGCTCATTTTCGTCCCTGCTTTTTACTTAATATATTTTTTTATAAATGTATTGACCGATTCCTCAAGAGATGTAAAATTCATAGCCGCAATATATATATCTTCAAGATCGTCATGGTATGCCTTCGCTTTCGCTATACGGTTTACGGCTTCTTTTATACACATACCGAGCATTCTGTGATCGTTTGACAGCCGTTTTTTGTCTGTTTCTTCTATGAATCTTTCCATGCTTACCGCTGTGGTATTTTGTGGCTCAAATCTTGTCATGAACGAATCCGTTGCTATCGCAATGCCAAGCTCAGGCACAGCCGCATGCATTATTTTTTCGGTCAGAAGCGGATTGTAAAACGCATATACCGTGTATCCGGCATCTTTTGCGGCTTTAACAAATTTTGATATGATCCTGTCTGAAAGCAAGTATTTGTCCTTTACAGTTATTACTTTTTCGCATAGATTATACAGTGTATCATAAAAAGTTACTGTTCCGAATGGTGTTATCCCCGAAATAAGCCTCTTTTTTATATTTCCGCAGTTGCCGATTTTTTTGGGGATCGTTCTTTTTATCAGATTATCTGTAAAAGTGTTTAACTTTACACTATCAAGCCCTTTTTCGGATGTCTTTTCAATATCCTCGTATATCGCGCCGGCTGCTTTTAACCATTTATATGCGCTTGCAAACTCGTCTGACACGTTTTTTGTTAATTCAAAAACATCTTCTGAAAAGTTTTTTATCTTTTCTTCGTCCCAAAATCTTCCCACATCTATTATTCCTCCCGATGCTCCCGGATATTTCGGTTCGAGAGTGTGTGGAGCTGTACCGTCTGCAATGGCAATGGGTATATCTTTTATGCAGACCGCATCAAGAGAGTTTGGGTCGGAAGAACAAAAAACATATTCAACAGCCATATCTTCTGCCTGTGCCGCAGAGGCGGCTTTTTTCATAAAACTGCTTTTTCCTGTTCCCGGACCGCCTTTGATGATATATGTGTTTTCAAAATCCCTGATTTCGTCAAAGAACGAAACAAAACCGTTTGCCGAGTTTGCGGCAAGAAATGTGCGGATAGATCTGTTGCTTTCTTTCATAAAAACACCCCATACAATGTCGAATTCAGTCCATTATATGGAGTGTTTGGTTTTTTTGTTATTACTTTGTTTTTACAAGAATAAGATATGTGATCTCGTTGGAAAAATCACCGCTTACAATGTCGGGTAAAATTTCCGATGCAGTTCCACCGAAAAGATCAAGAACGATATCTTCTTTTTCATTAACAGTGCATTCGAATACTTCGTAGTTGTATTCTCCGTCTGTGAGCCAGTCGATGCAAAGAAATCTGTTCGGATAATTGTCTTCAATGCCATCCCAGTTTACGTCTTCATCAATGGCTGTAACAAGAATGATCTTTTCATATGATCCGCTTTCAAGACCGGATCTCGCAATACTGCTGTATGCTATTTTTTTAGCGGTTGAT
>CAJGDF010000089.1 GCA_904502105.1 uncultured Clostridia bacterium | reverse complement strand
TAAAAATAGAAACCGATGAAAGAGAAAATCTCGGCTCTGTATTTCCCACGTTAATGGCTGGCGGATATATCGGTGAAATTGTTTACACCTCCGAACCGTCAGAACTTGCTGCGGTAGGAGCATTCCACCCGTTAAATGAATTTAAAGAATATATTGATTATACAAATACCGAAAAATACGGTTCATACGGTCTGCTTGAGCAAGGAATATATGACGGTGTTCTGTATACGGTAAGTCCGGTTTCATGGCCCGGAAAGCAAACAGCCATAGGGGCAAACAGTATTTTTGCGATCAACGGAAATATTGTATCTAAATATGGGTTAGACGATCCGAGAGACCTGCTTGAAAACGGCAAGTGGACATGGGATACATTTGAACATATTCTTCCGAAATATACTTTCACTGAAAATTCAGGCAATAAAGTAAAAGCCGTAAACATAACATGGTCAATTCTTGATTTTGCGATGATGAACGGTGCAGATTTCACTTCTGTAGTCAACGGAAGACCTTTCCCTGCACTTGATTCTCCTGAAGTTACCGAAACTCTCGACTGGTGCTCGGATATTTTCTCTCAATACTCTCATTGCATCGATTTTAGCGATCATGATACAATGGTTCCTCAATTTATAAACAACGAACAGTTTGTTCTCACACAGACTTCGGTAGACCAGGTCATAGAATGGGTAAATTATTCCGATAAACTTGGTATTGTTCCGATGCCTTGCGGACCGAGCGGAACATATGGTAAATGGGTAAGTACATATTCCGAAAAAACATGTTTCGGAATACTTGTAAATGCTCAAAAACCGATAGCTTCGGCAAGAATAATAGAACGCCTTTGCGAACCTTGGGAAAACTACGAAACGACAAACGATCTCAAAAACTATTATCAGGCGTTCTTCTCTGACAGCAGAGATATAGATCTTATCTTTTCGCTCTTTGAAAACAGCCGTTGGAATTATCTTCCTAAAGCAGATATTTACGATTATTTCGAATCAGCAACCAAAGAGGCTAAAATAGGACGAAACTCTCAGGGTATAATTTCAATGTATATAGAAAAAGCACATAGCTCTGTTGAGGAATACGTAATTCCCAACTACGAATTTATCAAATATTACGAAGAAGCTAAAGCCGAAGAATAACAAAATATCGGGCACGGAAAAATCCGTGTCCGATACTTTTTTTATAAACTTATTTTATTTCTTGACAACAATTAATTATTGTGATATACTTATTTAAGAACTTCGTAAAGTGCACCGAGAAGAGTTCTTGTGCTGTCGCACTTGTGTTCCCAATAGAAAACGCCGCCGAAGTCGTTATCAAGAACATACTGAGCTTTTAATTTCATGGATTCGGGGTCATCGTAGGAAATAAGAGTGCTGCCGTTGAAGAGCCAGGGAGCTTTAGCTTCATCGTCCCAGTAACGAACATAACCGTTCTTATTGATATATTCATCAACAAGGATGGAATAGTCGGGACCGTATCCCATGGGTTTGGGTGCGATCTGGAGAAGACCATGGTTTCTGTCAGCAAGGTTTTCAGCTTTTCTGGAATACATAGCAGCGCCGAGGAGAAGTTTTTCCTTGGGTACGCCGTAAGAATGGAAAAGACGGAGCGCCTGGTCGCAGCTGTTTCTGAATACGTCACCGGTAGAGGAGAAGAGCTGAGTGTGGTGACCTGCAAGAGAGTGGAAACCGCACTTGAGGTCGTAAGTCATTACGTTGATGTAGTCGAGATATTCGGAGAGTTTATCAAGTTCGGTACCTTCTGCATAGTAAAGATCTGCACCTGCAGCAATGGTGAGAAGGTGTTTTTCACCTGTTGCATCAAGAGCTTCTCTCAAAGTTTTGATAAGTTCGGTGAAACGGTATTTATCTTCGGGGCATGTATCCTGACCGTTGGAAGGAACAGTGGGGTATTCCCAGTCAAGGTCAATACCGTCGTAATCGGTAGTTGTAACGATTCTGACAGCTTCTTCGCCCATTTTCTTCATAGCTTCTTTGCTTGCGCAAACAGAAGTGAACGAATTGGGTTCAGCCTGAACGAGAGAAAGAACGAATTTAAGCTCGGGATTCCAGCTTTTGTATTTAGCGATGTTTTCGTTAACGCTGTGGCTTTCATCGATAGTTCCGTCTGTGTGAACTCTGCCGAAAGCTACGTTTACATGAGTAAGTCTTTTAGCGTCTTCTTCGGTAAAATCATTTCTACTGAGATAAGCGATAATTTTTTTCTTCATAATAATAACCACCTTTTATTGTGATGTTAACGAAATTATCTTATCATAATTTATGTTTTTTGTCAAGTATATTATTTTATTTTTTGGAGGTTTTGCAAATGAGCAAAATGAAAATCGGTCTTCAGGTCTATTCTATTCGCGATGTTGCTGAAAAAGACTTTGTAGACGCAATGAAAGCAGTTAAAGAAATCGGTTATGACGGTGTTGAACTTGCCGGTATGTACGGCATTCCCGCCGCTGAGGTAAAAAAGATCCTTGATGATATCGGTCTTGAATGCATCTCCGCTCACGTTTCTTACGCTGAACTTATGAACGATCTTGAAGGAACAGTTGCAGCGTATAATACCGTAGGTGCAAAATTCATCGCACTCCCCTACATGGGTGAAAGCGACCGTCCCACTGCTCCCGGTTTCGACAAGGTTCTCGAAAACATTAAAAAGATCAGCGATGAATGTAAAAAATACGGCATCACTCTTCTTTACCACAACCACGACTTCGAATTTGAGAAGATGCCCGACGGCACTTACGCGCTCGATTATCTTTACAAAACCGCAGGCCTCGATGTTATCAAGCCCGAATTCGACACTTGCTGGGTTCGCGTTGCAGGCGAAAATCCCGTTGACTACATCAACACCTACGCAGGCAACTGCCCCGTTGTTCATCTCAAAGACTTCGTTGGCGGCAAGAGCGCAAATATGTACGCACTTATCGGCATTGATAAAGAAGCTGATGTTACCGAAGAATTCCGTTTCCGTCCTGTCGGATACGGTGTTCAGGACTTCCCTGCAATCGTTAAAGCAGCTGAAGATTGCGGCGCAGGTTGGGTAATCGTTGAACAGGATAACTCCTATGAGACCCCCACCCTCGAAAACGCAAAACTCAGCAGAGAATACCTCAAAACGATCTACAGATAAATTTTCAGATAAATCGTAATCACCGGTAAACCGGTGGTTTGCACAGCACCTATAAGGAGCCAATACAGGCAACCCCTGAAAGGGGCTATTTAAATCATCACTGCATTATAAGCTCAGGCAGCCGCTCTCATGCGGCTGTCTATTTTTTGTATACAATAAATATCCACCCGTATGCGGGTGATATTTCATTTTCGGACATAAGCAAACCAATAAAAACGTATTAACCAAAAAAATCCGAGCTGTGAATCATACTCTTTTTATATGGTGCTGAAGGAATTTCTTTTTATCAAAAAATCGATATTTTAATAAAAAGTATTGATTTTGTTATTTATATAATGTATAATTAAGAAAATACTTTTAGGAGGAAATTTATGCGTAAAATTCTTTCAGCAATTCTTTGCGCGATGATGCTTTTCACATGCATATCATGCGCAGCACAAGCACCTGAGATCGTACCCGAGTATGATGCAGGTATTTCAGAAGAAGGTATAGACCTTAAAGGACAGACCCTTATCATGGGTATGGTAAAGGACTACTTTTTTGAAGGCGAAGATTCAACTCTGAGTTATACAAACAACACCGAGCTCGGTGACCTTGCAGCACAGAGACTTAAAGATGTTGAAGATAAGTACAACTGTAAAGTTGAATTCGACTATGTTGGAAGAGCCGGTGAAGTAGCATTCCAGAGCGCGGTAGCAGGAAGCTATATTTTCGACTTTATCAGCGAAGAATCGTATTTCCTTGTAAACTACATGAAAGCGAATGCATTTGTTGACCTTACATCTCTCGACAACATAGACGTATTTGATGAAAGCAAATGGGGCAACAAGAATATGCGTATGTCCACAATGTTTGACGGTGCGATATATGGTCTTCTTCCCGCAGCACATCCGATGAGAGAAGCGATCTCTGTCGGCAACATTCTCGTTATTAACGGCGACCACATTACAAACCTTCTTGCTACTGACCCGAGAGACTATTTTGAAAACGGCGAATGGAACTGGGCTACTTTCTCAGACTGTATGAATACATATGCCCACACCAGCGGCATTTCCAATGAATTTGTTTATGCTCTTTCTTCCGGTTTCGGCGGATTTTCAAGAGAACTTGCGATGTCTAACGGTGTTGATCCTATTAGCATCGACAGCAACGGAAAATTTTCTGTTGGCTACTTCTCTCAGCCTGCTATCGAAGCATATAATCAGGCATGGGAATGGTTCTACGGAACAACAGCAGGAAACGTTTTGAGCGAAGGAGTTAACACTGAAGACTTTATTGCAGGTAATTCTGTATTGCATTCAACCTCTGTATGGAAGATCATCTCCACAACAGACTCTGTTGCATACACAATGGACAACTTCGGTATAGTTCCCGTACCTTACGGTCCTAACGCACTCGGTCCCAATGATTATACAACATCATACTCTTCCGCAGTATTTACCATGTGTATTCCCATAACAGCAAAAGATCCCGAAATCTCTGCACTTGTTCTTGATAAGATATATGAACCGTTTGAAGGTTATGAGACCAGAGAGGAAATTCTCGATTATCTTTACAACAACTATTTCAAAGATAAACGTGATGCAGAATTTCTCATGGATATAACATCCGGTGATCACATCTATTACCACGACCATATGCATGATTTCAGTACAATGTTTGACCAGTTCCCGAACAATGGTATTGTAAAATCCCTTGAATCGTACGAAGACAAACATTACGAAAACATGGAAAGATATGTACTTCCCGCATACCAGACAATGGTAGACTACGCTGAATACTTCCACGAATAAAAAAATTAAAGGTATATCGAAAGATATACCTTTTTTGTTGACATTATGTCATATTTATGATATAATCAAAAAAAGGAGGATTAATATGAAAATAATAATATGTTTTATTTTAAGCATTATTTTTATTTTTTTGAGTGTTTCATGTTCAACAGAAGATCCTGATAAAATGCCTGAACAAAATCAGTCGGAGAACATTGAATCAAAAAAGCCTGCTACGGAAGTTGAAACATACCCTGTTAAAATTTCAATGGAAGCTGTATATGATACGATAGACCTATGGCAGATCGACGGTGTTTTTGCTCAATCGGTTTTCACCGCACAAGAAATATTCGAGATCCGTGTGTTTTATGTAACAGAAGACAACTGTCTTACAACATTAAGTGACTTTTATCCAGGTGATTACCCATACTGCGGAGCATTTATACTTAATGATGACAAGTCTATCAGTTATGACTATAATCTGCTTGTTCCTCATGGAAATATCATAAAAGAAACAGATCCAGACGGAGAACCGACGATCAAGTCCGGTAGTTATTATCAGAATTTACCGAAAGGAAGCTGGTATTTCGGTGATTCGAACATGAGCAACAGCTTTATCGTTGTTGTTGGAGACTATGAAGCAGCACAAAACGGAACTGTTCCCTCAAACTGATAAAGGACTTCTCCCCTATCATGTTTGAACTATAAATCAATCATTGACTTTTTTCATTTTTAGATACAATAAAAAACAGGAGGTTTTTGCTATGAAAAAAGTAATTTCTTTTATTTTATGTTTAGTATTTATTCTTTTGAGTGTCTCTTGTTCATCGGCAGAACCTGAGATCGTACCGGAATATGTTGCAAGTGTATCGGAGGACAGCATTGATCTTAACGGTCAGCAGCTCAAGGTAGGCATGGCAATAATGTCATATTACGAAAGCGACAACTCAACACTTTCTTATATCAACGATACAGATTTGGGAGACCTTGCGGCTCAGAGACTTAAAGATATTGAAGAAAAATACAACTGTGAGATCATATTTGACTATGTTTCAAGGTCAGGAGAACTTGCATTTAACAGCGCAGTTGCAGGCACATATATATTTGACTTTATTCAGGAAGAATCATACTACCTTGAAAACTATATGAGAGCGAATGCATTCGTGGATTTTACGACATTAGACAATATTGATGTTTTTGATGAAACCAAATGGGGAAACAAAAACATGAGAATCCAGTCAATGTATAACGGCGCTATATATGCGGTTCTCCCTGCGGCGCATCCCAGCAGACTTCAAAACTCAACAGGAGGCATTATAATTATCAACGAA
The DNA here is from genome assembly GCA_904502105.1 of uncultured Clostridia bacterium. GTDB lineage: Bacteria > Bacillota > Clostridia > Oscillospirales > UBA644 > HGM12619. The sequence goes on along the minus strand of CAJGDF010000089.1, from coordinate 625 downwards.
GACCTCATTGCTTCTTTGACGACTACAGACCCTCGTGATTACTTTGAAAACGGAACATGGAATTGGGAGACATTTTCGAATTGTCTTGAAACATACGCTCATACAAGCGGTATATCAAACGAATACATCTATTCTTTTTCTTCTAACGGATACGGAGGCTTTGCACGTCTTGCGGCAATGTCTAACGGTGTTGATTATGTAACGTTGAACGACTCCGGTAATATCAAAGAAATCGGGTATCTTACCAAACCCGCAATCGAAGCGTATAATCAGGTTTATGAATGGTTATACGGAGCGACTGCAGATAATGTTTTAATAACAGGCGGCGAACAGAGCCTTGTTGACGCATTTCTTTCCGGCAAAACTGTAATGTTCCTTACAAACGTATGGAGACTTTTAGCAACTTCTGATTCCATAGCATATAAAATGGAGAATTACGGAATCGTTCCCGTTCCGACAGGTCCGAACGCAGCCGATTCCGATGATTATAGGATAGAAACCGCTTCTGCGCTCTTCTCTTTATGTATACCCATCACAGCGAAAGATCCTGAAACTTCGTCATATATTATTGATAAGATATACGAACCTTTTGAAGGATATGAAACAAAGGAAGATATAATAAATT
>CAJGDF010000088.1 GCA_904502105.1 uncultured Clostridia bacterium | reverse complement strand
TTATCCTTATTATTATAATTTAAAACTGTGTAAGCTGACCCTCAAGCTGAAGATCAAAGAAATCGCGTTGACGAAGCGCCTCGTACAAAACAACAGCAACAGAATTTGAAAGATTCAGACTTCGGAGAGATGTTCTCATAGGAATACGAATCGAATTTTCGTAGTTATCGTGAAGAAGATCTTCGGGAAGCCCTTTTGTTTCTTTACCGAAAACAAAGAAAGCATCTTCGGGATACGTTATATCCGAATATGTATGTGCAGCTTTCGTTGAAGCAAAATAAAGAGGCTTTCCTTTTGCATACTCAAGAAAATCGGCAAGAGATTCGTGGATATGAAGATCAAGCTCACTCCAATAATCAAGCCCCGCACGCTTGAGTTTTGAGTCGTCTATCGTAAAACCGAGAGGCTTTACAAGATGAAGAGCCGCACCGGTACAAGCGCATGTTCGTGAAATATTACCCGTATTCTGCGGGATCTCGGGTTCAACAAGAACTATAGAATACATTTTTCAACCTCATTTAATATATACGTTCAAATGAAAGATAACGTGTGCCCTGAAAAGTAAGCGTGCCGTTATCACCTTCAACAAGCATACCGTATTCGGAAGAAGGGACGGCAAGCTCAAGTCTGTCACCGCTTTCAAACTGGAACGTAGCGTAATATGATGTTGAAACATGCATATTGTCCGTTCCGTGACGCCGCATCTGACCGCGTTTTGAAACAACGGTCGCATTGACTGAAAGCCTGGGAGAATTATTGTTTTTATTCCATGTTCCGATGTTTTTCACAAGAATAACAACAAACATACCCACGATTATAATAAAAAATATGCCCCAAATGATCGGGAAGATATCAAACATAAACATACCCATAAAACATCAGTCCTTTCGGTCAAATATCGGCATTAAGAATAATTTCGTTTTTATCCCTTTGAGCACAGGCAAGCTGTTTATCTGTCGTTTCAAGCATTTTATCAAGCTTATTTACAATGGAAACGATCTGATTTTTCGTATCTTTAACACTGTCCAACGAATTTTGGATCTTATCGAGAACTTTAAGATCCATAATGAAGCAATCAAAGAAATAATCCGCAAATTTTGTAAAGCTATCCATATTTACCTGGATCTCGCAAGAAACACGAACATCCGTAAGCTCTGTTTTAAACCTGCGAAGCATCACCTGAAGCGTTTCAAGCTTATTTTGAGCATCATCGAGAGAATCGTGCTTCAACATGTTAATAAATATGCTGTCGCTCGCCCAAAGATCCCATTTACCGTACCCCTCTGCATCTTCAAGGGAACAAAGTACCGCATTTGCGGCTTCTCTCGCAGAAATTCCGGCAGAACGGGCTTCGGATATCTCCTTTTTTCTGCTGATCAACGAAGATATATATTCCTCACATTTTAAAAGCTCTTCAGACACTGCGTTTTCAGAGTTTTGGATAACCGCAGCCTTTTCGGTAAGAAGCGCATCATACTTTTCCTCACAGCCATGAAGAGAAGCAAGCTCATCTTTATATTTCCAAAGGTCTTCCTTTACGGCTTCAAGCTCTTTTACAGCGGTATCGTATTTAACAGCCGCAAGACGCGCCTCTTCTTTTTCTTTATCGAGCTTTTCGTTCTTTTTTCCTATTACAGCATAAAACAAAGCGGCAAGAGATCTGCCTTCAAGAATATCAACATCATCCTGCTCATCTTTTTTTACAAGAGCAAGGGCATTGACTTTACGTTCAAGAATTTCACGTTCGAACAAAAGTTCGTCAACAACATTCTGAAGATGCTTTTTTCTTGATATTTTTTCCGACAACTCGGTCAAACGTTCATTAAAAGACATATCACTCGCTCCTTCTGATTATATTATATATTTAACCATTTTAAGTATAACACGAAAAAGCAGATAATTCAAGTATTTTCTTATAAATTCATAAAAAAAAGTTAAAATCAGATCTTTCTCATAATTCTTCCCCGTACTTTGTCGAACGGTTTTTCTTGAAAAGCCGATACAGGTAATGTATAATTATGTTACACCAAACATAACACACAAAACGAAAGGAAACAAAAAATGACCGAAACATGTACAAGAAATATCGGCAGGCTTCGGGAGATCCCCATTGATTTTATCGAAAAGACGGAAAATCAGCCGAGAGTTAATTTCAGCGAAAAAGAAATGGACGAGCTTTGCAAGAGCATAAAGGAGATAGGAATAATCCAGCCGCTTACTGTCCGTTACTGCGGAGGCGGTGCATACGAGCTTCTTGCGGGGGAAAGAAGATTTCGTGCGGCAAAAATGATCGGGCTTTCGAGCGTTCCGTGCATAATAACCGAAGCAGACGACGAATGCTCGGCTATAATAACGCTCGTTGAAAACCTGCAGCGAAAAGACCTTGATTTTTTTGAGGAAGCCTCGGGGATAGCCCTGCTGATAAAAAAACTCGGAATAACCCAGGAGCAGGCGGCACAGAAGATAGGAAAAAGCCAATCCGCAGTTGCAAACAAATTAAGGCTTTTAAGACTGCCGACCGCCGTAAGAGAAAAAATAACAGAATACGGTTTTTCGGAACGTCATGCGAGAGCATTGCTGTCACTGCCCGACGAAAAAACAATGCTCGAAGCCCTTAAAGCAGCAAAGGATAAAGATATAGGCGCAGACGAATTTGAAAAAGCACTGACCAACTGGTGTTCGAGAGAAAAATGCAAAAAGAAAAAGCCCTCAGTCACAGGTTTTTGCCGTGACATCAGGCTTTATGTTAACACTATTTCAAAGACCGTCAAACTGATGCGGTCATCGGGGATCAACGCTTCGCTCGAAAAGGAAGAAGGAGACGGAAGCGTTGTTTACACAATAACAATTAAAGAAGCTGTTCCATAAGCTTGCCGCTTGCTTCAACAAACTCAGAAAGCTCTGCCGCGGAAAGCTTACGCTGACCGAGGAGCGCGAGAGTATAGATATGTTTTGAAAGCTGCTTTGCAAGATCTTCGTTTGCAGTGGAGAGCTTTTTAATAAGATTACTGTTGCTGTTAAGGATAAGAGTTGCTTCGAGAGGCATAGAATATGCGCTTACATCCTCACCGGAAAGCTTATAAAGATGCATCATTTCCTCAAAACGACGGCTCTGTTCTGCTATATTGAGAAGCGCGGGGATCTTTTCATCTGCAAGAGGAGAAAGCTCAACCTTGAGCTTATCGTTTCCTGAAGCCTCGGTGAAAAGTTTTTCAAGCGCTTCATTTTTATCTGCATCACCGTCGCCTCTGAGAGCACTTGCATCAGCGTCAACACGCATAAACTTGGTGTTTTCGAAGCCCTGTTCGATAGAAGTGATAAACTGGGAGTCCATAACGTGTTCGAGAACGACTGTCGGGATTCCGCGTGCTTTAAAGAGATTTACGTAAACTGCCTGCTGAACAGGGTCATTGGTGTAATAAATAACCTTTTCTGTCTTATCCTTATTAGCCTTTTCGTTATATTCGGCAACGGAAAGATATTCGCCGTCGGTTGTTTTGAAAAGGAGAGAATCCTTGACTTTATCAAAGAATTTTCTGTCGCGGATACAAGCATATTCAACGAATGTTTTAATATCGGACCAGCATTTTTCATAGCTTTCGCGTTCAACGTTAAACAGGCTGTTGAGCTTGTCGCCTACCTTTTTAACGATATGGGCTGCGATCTTTTCAACGTAGGCAGAACCCTGAAGGTAGCTTCTTGAAACGTTAAGCGGAAGCTCGGGGCAGTCGAGAACGCCCTTGAGCATGAGAAGGTAATCGGGAAGGACCTCTTTGATATTATCAGCAACGAAAACGCGGTTGTAGAAAAGTTTTACCTGACCTTCGAGGCTCTCATATTCGTTTTTGAGACGGGGGAAATAAAGAATACCCTTGAAATTAAGAGGATAGTCTGCATTGATATGAATATAGAAAAGAGGATCGTTCCAGTCAAAAAATACTTTTTTATAAAATTCCTTATATTCTTCGTCTGTGCAAAGAGAGGGATTTTTCTGCCAGAGCGGCTCTGTATCGTTTATGGGCTTACGTTCGTCCATAACATCGATCTCGTTGCCTTCCGCATCTGTTTCTTTATGCTTTGCAGGCTCTTCGCCAACAACTTCGAGATAGATCGGGAACTGCATAAATGCACAGTATTTTGCGAGGATCTCGCCTATTTTGTTTTTATCGAGATATTCGAGCTCGTTTTCGGAAACGCACATCGTGATCTCCGTACCTCTCGAAACTCTGTCGCCCTGAACCATTTCGTATTCGCCGTCATCGGTACATGTCCAGAAAACAGCGGGAGCATCGGTATAAGATTTTGTTGAAATATTAACACGTTCCGCAACCATGAAGGAAGAATAGAAACCGAGGCCGAAATGACCGATTATACCGTCAGGACCCTGAGCGGCATCGTTTTTGTTTTCGGAATCATATTTCTGAATAAAGTCAAGAGCGCCGGAAAGAGCGATCTGATTGATGTATTTTTTAACTTCATCCTCAGTCATACCGATACCGTTATCGGATACGGAAAGAGTCTTTTTTTCTTTGTCGATAACTACCCAGATGCTGTAGTTATCATCGATATTTTTTGCCTCGCCGATAGCGGAGAGGTGTCTGAGTTTCATAATAGCATCGGAAGCGTTTGAGACGAGCTCACGAAGGAAAATATCCTTATCGGAGTAGAGCCATTTTTTGATAACAGGAAAAATATGCTCTGTCTGAACGCTGATGCCGCCTTTTTCTGCCATTGGAATAATAACCGTTGCTTTCGAACTGCGAAAGCTTCCTTTCTATTGGAATAAAGAACTCGTTATGAGAGTTGTTTGTAACTTGGGTTTGTTTTGCAAATCGCTGCGGTTAAGGCAGCGAAAATTACAAGACCTTCGTGAAAATTTATTTTTCACACAGATCTTTGGGTTGTATGATCGTATTTTTTAATTACTTAGTGTCGCCCCTGAACTCACGGACTGTTTCAACCATAGCCATATAGCCCGAGAACGGAACGTAATTCGGTATTGAATTACCTGAACCGAAAGCAATCCCGCCCTTATCAGAGCAATGATGGAGAACATCAAGAGTGTATTCTCTTATCTGCTTTTCATCAAAGCGGCAGAGGACATCGGTATCAACACCGCCAAAATTACCGATCTTATCACCGTAATTATCCGTCCAAACGGAAAACGGAGCAATCTGGTCTTCATTTGAATGTTTCGCATCAATACCACCGTCCGCAATAAGCTCATCCATTACCGAAAAAAGATTTCCGCATGAATGGAGAAGGAACGGTTTATTGTATGAATGAACAATATCTGTGATCTGTCGGTACTGCGGAATTATATACTTGCAGACATCGTTTTTTGAAAGCATTGTGTTGCTCTTATAGCCCAGGTCATCGCCAAAGCGAAGAACACAGAATATATCACCGTATTCTTTCATAAAGCGTGTCCAGATCTTTACGTTGGTCTGCCCTACCCTTTTGAACACTTCATCATACATTTCGGGATCGTCCGCAGACATAAAACAAAGATTGATATATCCTATAATATCCTGAACACATTCAAAGATACCGTTGCCAACACCGCCTATAGCCTTCATTCCTGCAGGCATAGCCTTTCTGAGCGCATTAAAATGCGGGGCATACGTTTTAAAAAATATTTCAGGGATCTCATCAAAAGGATATTTCATGAGATCTTCCATTGTTTTTATTTTGCTTTCATTATGCGAACCGAGGCAGCCGTTATCAGGCATTACAGTTGTAATACAAGCCTCGTAAGTCACTGTGTCGTATCCGTTTTTACGGAAAAACTCACAGTAATCCGCATAATATCCGTCAAGATCGTCCCGACAAAGCTTTTTATCTAAAAATTCAGATATTACCTCATCGCAAATAAGATGCTCATACAAAGGCAGACGTTTCGGACGGATATTTCTTGCCGAATTTTCTATGTTTCTGTAATCGGGTGCAAAGTTCATATAAACAACTCTTTTACCTTAGTTTTGTGTATACCGGAAACCTTTACCTATGATCTCACTGGTATTCGTTATAAAAATAAACGATTCGGGGTCGATCTCACGCACATAACGTCGAAGTATAACAGCCTGCGCAGGAGTTGTAACAGTAAGAATAAGCGTTTTAGGTGCTCCCGTAAAAGCGCCCTCGCCGTGGCATATGGTTGCACCCTTACGGATATTCTTTGTTATAAAATCCTTGACCTCATCAGGCTTTGTTGTTATGATCGTCATATACTTATGAAGATTGATATTTTCAACAACAGTATCAATAACGAGTGTTTTCATAACAAGGCCGAGAAGAGAAAACAGGCCGGCTTCGATACCGAAAAGGAACGCGCCCAATGTTATAAGTATATCGGTAAAAAGAAGTCCTTTGGTGACGTTTATCGTAGAATATTTTGCAAAGATCATCGCAACAATATCCGTACCGCCCGAAGACGCACCTATGTTGAACAAAATAGCCGTACCGATAGACGGAAGCGCAACAGCAAAAACAAGTTCAAGGAACGGCTGATCGGTAAACGGTTTTGTCATCGGGAAAAAGCTCTCGAAAATCGCGGTAAACACCGAGATCATAACACTCGCATATATCGTCTTTGCTCCAAAACTTTTCCCAAGAAATATGAAGTCGACAATTATGAGAAGCATATTTACTACAAGCAAAAAAGTACCGCTTGAGATGTTCGGGAAGAATTTTGTTATAACAACAGAAAGACCCGAAACACCGCCTATCGAGAAATTATTGGGAAAGCGGAAGAAATAAGAGCCCGCCGCATTTCCCAATGCACCGATGGTAAGTAAAAAGAAATTGATAAGATTGTTTTTTGACAATATCTTAATCGCAAGATTTTCTGTATTTTTCATTTTATTTCAATGTCGTTCGGAATTATAAGAGCACAAAGAATATATGCCCACAAGCCGAATGTTCCACACAAAGCAGCAACTACCCATATTACGCGTACAAGAGTGGGGTCGATATCGAAATATTCTCCGACACCGCCGCAAACACCGCATATTTTACGGTTCAAGGTGCTTTTGTAAAGACGTTTCATAATGTTGATTTTCTCCAATTA
>CAJGDF010000087.1 GCA_904502105.1 uncultured Clostridia bacterium | reverse complement strand
TTACTGCGCCGTATTCTGTCATTATATCTATAAGATCCTGGTATGTAGCCCCAAGGCTTTGAGGCTGTCTGCCATCTACTACAAGCAATAGCACTGTTCCGTCCGCACGCTGACCGATAGCCGTTCTTGGGTTTAAACCGAGGCTGAAGCCGCTGACGTTTGTTGGAACACCGTCTTTTATAAGAATAGGCGAAAATGAAATGGCATCTCTTAATCCTATTTCGATTGCGTGTTCGGCTGTCATTTTGCCTGTTATGAGCTTGTTTTCATAATTGAATCCAACAATGGAATAAACCCTTGTTTCATCTCCGCAGAAGAGTATTTCCCCATTACAGATCACCAAACCAAGCGGCATATCTCCGCCGTTATCAGCAAAGGCTCCTCCGTTTATTGCCGCTACAGAATTACTTGCTATTGCAAGATCTTTCAGCTTCATTCCTCTTCCGTTTTCCTCAAACGGTGCTGATGTAACAACCGATACCCTTGACGGGTCAGCAACTATCAGCATTTTACCGTTGTATGTTGGACCTGAAATATTCACAAGCTCAATTTCGGGTTTCTTTTCGTCGGGAATTTCCGTTGTAACCTCAGGAAAAATCGGTTGTTCCTCTTTGATATCTTCATCCGGTGTGAAATCAATTCTTCCTATACCTTGTGTAATAGCTTCAATTTCTTCGTCAGAGTGGAACCATTGGGCAAGAAATCTTCCGTTATAAGTTTCCATTACAGTTGAAACAAAAATATCTCTTGCGGCAACAGACGGCCCGTAGTGAATACATTTTAAAACCCCGAAAATAAAAGAAATGCCGAAAACGCCTGCCGTGAAGCAGACGAGGAATATTCTTAAAATAATTTTCAAGGCTTTTTTCATGTTAATGCCTCATATTTCCCTGTTTTTTCTATTATAGCATATTATAGGGATTATATCAATAAGTTTATCCGATTTCTTTGTTTTTTTACAAAATAATCCCTCATATTTTCGATTTGAAGATATGAGGGAAATAAATTATTTCTTTTTGCTTTTAATGATTCCTCTTATAATGAATATAAAAAGAACAACTATGGCAGTTAAAATGAGTATCAATACGCCTCTGCTGATCTCAACGTCCATTTTAATTCTGACTTTTTCAGAAAGAAATGCGCTGATGGGATTTTTCTTATTTTGTTTTTCCGATTTTTCGGAAAGCTCGTAATAAGATCTGTATTTGTTGGAAATTACAGATTTAATGTATTCTGCGATAATGTCCAGGATTTTTTCAACATAAATGCGCATTGACAGCACCTCACTTCTTCTTTTTCTTATTTTTTTCTTGATTTATTTTTTTATTCATATATCTCCTGTAAAGATCTCCGCGTCTTTCCTTGGTGATCTCAAGAGATTTTTCAAGCTTCCATTTGGCGATCAGCGCGTGATTTCCGTTCTGTAAAACTTCAGGTACTGCAAGTCCCTCGTAAATAGGGGGGCGTGTATACTGAGGATGCTCAAGCAACCCCGAATATATGCTTTCATCTTCGTAACATGAACTGTCTGCAAGTACACCGGGAACCATTCTTGAAACAGCATCAACAATGGTCATGGCGGGGAGTTCGCCGCCTGTAAGAACAAAATCACCTATGGAAATTTCTTCGTCAACAATAAGATCGATCGCTCTCTGGTCAAGACCTTCGTAATGACCGCAGAGAAGTGTGATCGAACCTTTTTTTAAAAGAGATTTCGCTTTAGCCTGTGTAAATTTTTTTCCTTTTGGGGAAAGGTATATACAGTAAGTGTCCGGGACAATGCTCTTAATATAGCTAAAGCAGTCACAGACAGGCTGCGGCTGCATAACCATGCCCTTTCCGCCACCGTAAACGTAATCATCCACGCGATTATGTCGGTCTTTTGTAAAATCACGTATATTGTGACATACAACATCTATAAGACCTGCTTTTCTTGCTCTGCCTATTATGCTTGAAGAAAGAAAAGCGTTGACATCCTCGGGGAAAAGAGTCATTATATCAAATCTCATGTTAATTCTCGTCAAATAAACCGTTTAAAGGACGGATTTTCATGATCTTGTTTTCAATATCGGTCTCAATAATAACATCCTTGATTGCAGGAATCATACGTATAACTCCGTTTTCATCTGTTATCTGATAAACGTCGTTCGCCCCTGTTTTCAGAACGTCTGTGATCGTTCCGTAATTAATACCTGTATCGGCATCAAATACAGAAAGAGTAAGGAGATCTTTAATAAAGAATTCACCGTCTTCAAGATCAAAGAATGATCTTTCAACATAAATAACTTTATTTCTGAGAAGCTCTGCTTTATTGAGATTGTCTATACCGTAAAATTTGTACAGTACATTGTTTTTGTGGATCTTGGCGTATTCAATATCAAAGCGGCGTCCGTCGATATAAATATATTCAAAATCAAGCAAAACATCAGGACTGTCTGCCCAAGCCTGAACCTTTACATCGCCTGCAATTCCGTGTGTTCCTACTATTTTACCTGTCTCTATGAGTTCCATTGCTACTACCGCTTATAAAATATCTATGTTTATCTTTTCACCGGTCTTGGACGCAGCCGCTTTAACAACCTGACGGATAGCTTTTGCAACTCTGCCCTGTTTACCGATAATAAATCCCTTGTCATCGTCTGCAACGGTAAGATTGTAGATAACAGCGTCTTCACGCATATCTCCCTTTTCAACCTTTACTGCATCGGGATTGTTTACAAGTCTTTTTACTATATATAAAATAAGTTCTTCCATATTAAAATTGGTTTCCTCTTTCAGTATAACGCAGAAATCACAATGCACAATGCACATTCCCGCGGTTAAGCGGTCTTATGCATTATGCATCGCGTATTGCGGCGTTTTCATTACATGATGCCGTTCTTTTTGAACAAAGATTTAACAGTGTCGGTCGGCTGAGCGCCGTTTTTGATCCACTGAGCAGCTTTTTCCGCATCGATCTTAACTTCGGAAGGTTCGGTGAGGGGGTTGTAAGTACCGATTTCCTCGATGAATCTACCATCTCTGGGGAAGCGGGAGTCTGCTACGACAATACGATAGAAAGGAGCTTTTTTAGCACCCATTCTGCGAAGTCTGATTTTAACAGCCATTATTTTCACCTCTTTCGTGTTTAGATATATGTTAATTGTCTAACGCTTAGTTATTTGAATCTGCGGCGGAATGCCGGAGAATTCATTTGCTTCATCATAGCTTTCATTTGCTCGAAGCTTTTGAGAAGACGGTTTACATCTTCAACTCTTGTGCCGCTGCCCGCAGCAATTCTGCGCTTACGGGAGGGGGTAATGATATCGGGACGCTCGCGTTCTTTCTTTGTCATTGAAAGAATGATTGCCTCTGTTCTTGCAAGCTGACGTTCGTCGACCGTAAGATCTTTTTCTGCAAGTTTATTTGCACCGGGAATCATCTTCATGAGATTTTCAAGCGGACCCATCGTTCTGATCTGACGCATATTATCGAGAAAATCGTTAAAATCAAAACGGTTCTTCATTATTTTCTTTTCAAGCTCAATAGCTTTCTTTTCATCGAAAGTCTGTTCAGCTTTTTCGATAAGAGTGAGCATATCACCCATACCGAGAATACGAGATGCCATTCTTTCGGGGTGGAACTGTTCAAGGTCACCCATTTTTTCACCGGTACCGATAAATTTGATCGGTTTACCTGTTGTGTGTTTAACAGAAAGAGCTGCACCGCCTCGTGTATCACCGTCTGTCTTTGTGAGAAGTACACCTGTGATATCAAGAAGGTCGTTGAATGATTTTGCAACGTTTACAGCGTCCTGACCGGTCATAGCATCTACTGTAAGGATGATCTCATGGGGAGAAACCGTTTCTTTGATTTTAACAAGCTCTTCCATGAGCGCTTCATCTATATGAAGACGGCCGGCGGTATCGAGAAATACCATATCGTTGCCGTGGTCTTTTGCATGTGCGATAGCCTGTTTTGCGATTTCAACAGGGGAAGTACCTTCCGGCATGGTGAAAACGGGAACACCGATCTTTTCACCGAGGGTCTGCAACTGAAGGATAGCAGCAGGACGGTAAATATCGCATGCAACGAGAAGCGGACGTTTGCCCATATTCTTAAAGAACAAAGCAAGCTTGGAGCAGTGAGTTGTTTTACCTGCACCCTGAAGACCGCAGAGCATAACGATTGTTGGCGGATGAGAAGAGATCTTAATTCTGTCGTTTTCTCCGCCCATAAAAGCAGTAAGTTCTTCGTTAACGATCTTAATGACCTGCTGAGCAGGGGTAAGACTTTCAAGAACATCCGCACCGGTTGCTCTTTCACTTACGGACGCTACAAAGTCTTTTACAACAGTGTAGTTAACGTCTGCTGAAAGCAAAGCAAGGCGGATCTCACGCATCACTTCTTTTATGTCGCTCTCGGTAAGTTTACCGTGAGATTTAAGTTTTTTAAATATAGAACCGAGTTTCTCGGATAAACTTTCAAAAGCCATTAGTTTTCTTCTCCAAGAGATTCACTTGCGGAATCCATGATTTCGTTGAGCTTGTCAATGATTTCCGACGGAAGATATTTACGCTGAGCAAAATCTTTGACATAAGCTGCGTTTTCGTAAGAAACAACGAGTGCCTGTCTCATATTGTTGAATTTTTCAAGAAGACCGAGACGTGCGTCTGTATCGAACAAGGTCGTTTCAGCACGTAAAAGACTGTCTCTTACCGCTTGACGGGTAATTGAAAGCTGCTCGGAAATTTCGGACAGGGAGTAGTCCTGCTGGAAGTAAAGATCCATGGTCTGTTTCTGTTTTTCGGTAAGAATATTACCGTAAAGGTCAAGAAGAAGACCTATTTTTACTCTTTCTTCTTCAGACGAAACATTTATGCTTAACATTGTTAAAGACAGACCTCCGAATATAATTTTACACTTAAAAACTCAACTGTAAAGATGTTGTGCTTTACATCACAGATATTATACCACAAAATCACCGATTGTCAAGAGGGGATTTGTGAATTTTATGAAAAGAATATGATTTTTTGAATTTATGCTTTACAAAGAAGTTTTTTTGTGTTATAATATATAACGTATGGCAACAAGGCCATTAATCTTACCCTTTCTCAGTCGTCCGCATCACCGGCGGCGGCCCTGAAACGGGCATATTCAAACATCGGAGGTGAAAACCATGATCCAGGAAAAGAAGAACGAAATCATTTCCGCTAACCGTATTCATGAAAATGACACCGGTTCTCCGGAAGTACAGATCGCTATTCTCACCGAGCGCATCAAAAATCTTACCGAACATCTTAAGACCAACAAGAAGGACTTCCACTCCAGAAGAGGTCTTCAGAAAATGATCGGTCAGAGAAGAAATCTGTTGAACTACCTCACCAAGAAGGACATCAACAGATACCGCGCGATCATCGAAAAACTCGGCATCAGAAAGTAAGTTTAATCTTGCTTTTCTAACTCCGTGGACTTTATGCCGTGATCGGCGATATTCGTCGTATCACGGCATAAAGTTACCCAGAACCCGCGGATTTAGTTTGCGCAGTTAAGAAAGCGTATTTATATATGTACATTTTCTTAACTGCTCAAATCCGCGGCGGCTAAGCCGATCAGACAGAAGTTAAAATTTATAAAAAAGAAAGGAAAGTGCGCCGAACGTTCGGCGCCGAGAAAGACCATGGATATTTACGCAAATTATAAAAAGCATGAAACCACTCTCGCAGGTCGTCCTCTCGTAGTTGAGACAGGTAAGTTTGCAGGTCTCGCAAACGGTTCCTGTATCGTTAGATACGGTGATACCACCATCCTCGCTACAGCGACCGCTTCCGAAAAACCCCGTGACGGTATCGACTTTTTCCCCCTTGCAGTAGATTTTGAAGAAAAACTCTACAGCGTAGGCAAGATCCCCGGCAGTTGGGGCAGAAGAGAAGGCAGACCTTCCGAAAAAGCAATCCTCGCATCCAGAGTTATCGACCGTCCTATCCGTCCTCTCTTCCCGAAGGATATGAGAAACGACGTTGTTATCGATATTCTCGTTCTTGCTGTTGACCCCGACTGCTCCCCCGAAATCGCAGGCATGATCGGTGCGTCCATTGCAATTTCTATTTCCGATATTCCCTGGAACGGCCCCATAGGCGGCGTTTCTCTCGGTTATGTTGACGGCGAATACGTTATCAACCCCACCGCTGCTCAGCGTGAAAAATCCGAAATGGCAGTTACTATTGCTGCAACAAAAGAAAAGATCACTATGATCGAAGCAGGCGCTAATGAAATTCCCGATGACGTTATGCTCAAGGGTATCATTTACGCTCACGGTGTTATCAAAGAACTCGTTGATTTCATTCAGGGAATCAAAGACGAGATCGGTAAACCCAAATTCGAATACCCCAGCTTCGCTATCAACGAAGAGGTTTACGAAGCTGTTAAATCTTACGCTTACGATGCAATCAAATATGCTCTTGATACTGATGACAAAGACGTTCGCGATGCTCGTCTTTCCGAAGTAACAAAAGATATCAATGAACACTTTGCTGATATCTACCCCGACAGCGCAGCTGTTCTCGGCGAAGCTATCTACAAAACTCAGAAATATATCGTTCGTAAAATGCTTTACGAGGATCACAAACGTGTAGACGGCCGTGGTCTCGAAGAGATTCGTCCCCTCTATGCTGAAGCAGGCCTTATTCCCCGTGTTCACGGTTCCGGTCTTTTCTCCAGAGGTCAGACTCAGGTTCTCACAATAGCTACCCTCGGTTCTCTCAAGGATTGCCAGACTCTCGACTCTATCGATGAAGAAGCAACCAAGAGATATATGCATCACTACAACATGCCCGGCTACTCCACCGGTGAAGCTAAGGCAGTTCGTAGCGCAGGCAGACGTGAGATCGGTCACGGTGCTCTTGCTGAACGTTCTCTCGAACCCGTTCTTCCTTCTGTTGAAGAATTCCCGTATGCTATCCGTCTCGTTTCCGAAGTTCTTTCTTCTAACGGTTCTACCTCTCAGGGCTCTGTTTGCGGTTCTACACTCGCTCTTATGGATGCAGGTGTTCCCATCAAACGTCCCGTTGCAGGTATCAGCTGCGGTCTTATCACAGGCGAAG
>CAJGDF010000086.1 GCA_904502105.1 uncultured Clostridia bacterium | reverse complement strand
TGCTTTCGTTTCAGGTCTTGTTTCTGTTATAAGATTGAAAAAAGCCGGACTTGTAAACGGATTTATATCAGGCGTTTGTTTCTTTGTTTTATATGCTGTATTTTCTCTTGTGTTCGGTTCGACATCGTTTCTTGCGGTCTCAACTGTTATAATGTTTTTTATAAGCATTGTTTTTAACACATTGGGCGGAATACTAGCTGTAAATATACGTTAAAATTTACTTAAGGAGAATATAAAAATGAAACAGATCAAAACTCTTATCAAAAAAACTCTTAAGAAATCTGCTTGCAAAGGCGGTTGCGGCGAATGCCAGACTTCTTGCCAGAGTGCTTGCAAAACTTCTTGCACCGTCGCCAACCAGAAATGTGAGAACGAAGCTCGTAAATAAATGCTTCATCTTTACTCTCAAAACGACGTAAATATCGTTCTGGATGTTGAAAGCGGCTCGGTTCATGTTCTTGAGCCGGCCGCTTATGAACTTTGCGGACTTATAAACGCTGCGTGTGAAGGCGACAACGCAGACTGTTCTTCTCCTAAAATCATTTTTTCAGAGAAAGCTTGCCCTGCAGAATTTATGGACAAGCTCGTTTGTGTTTACGGTAGAGAACAGATCGAAGAAGCGTTTAGTGAATTGAAAGAACTTTTCGAAGAAGATCTTTTGTTCGCAGAACGAGATTACGAGATCAATCTCCCTGAAGATTATCCTATCAAGGCACTTTGTCTTCATATATCCCACGACTGTAATCTTCGTTGCAAATACTGCTTTGCAGAAGGCGGAGATTTCGGCCATGGCAGAAAAAATATGCCTTTTGAAGTTGCGAAAAAAGCAATTGATTTTGTTATTGCACGTTCCGGTACAAGACATAATCTCGAAATTGACTTTTTTGGCGGCGAACCCCTTATCAATTTTGATGTTGTTAAGCAGACCGTAGATTATGCACGTTCTCTTGAAAAGGAACATAATAAGAATTTCCGCTTTACTTTAACAACAAACGGTATTCTTCTTAATGATGAAATTACCGAATACATAAATCGTGAAATGTCTAACGTTGTTCTCTCTCTTGACGGCAGAAAATGCGTTAACGATGCAGTACGTTATGATGTCGGCGGTAACGGTTCTTATGACAGAATTGTTCCCAAATTCAAGAAACTTGTAGAGAACCGTAACGGCAAGGATTATTACGTCCGCGGTACGTTTACCTCACAGAATCTTGATTTTGCGGCTGACGTTGAACATATTCGTTCTCTCGGCTTTGAACAGGTTTCTGTTGAACCTGTTGTTCTTGATAAAAACGATCCTCTTGCTTTGAAAGAAGAACATCTTCCCCGAATTTTTGAGGAGTATCAGACTCTTACCGATAATATGGCAGAGCTTAACCGTAAAGGTGAATTCTTCAATTTCTTCCATTTTATGATAGATCTTGAACAGGGTCCCTGTGTCGTTAAACGTGTCAAGGGTTGTGGCTGCGGTACCGAATATGTTGCAATTACCCCTGACGGAGATATTTTCCCCTGTCACAGATTCGCAGGTATGGATGACTTTAAGCTCGGTAATGTCCTTGAAAACTTTGAAACAAAACAGGAGCTTGTTGATTACTTTAAAAAATCTACCGTACTCAACAAACCTGATTGTGAGAAATGTTGGGCTAAATATTATTGTTCAGGCGGTTGTGCAGCTAACAACTTCAACTGTCACGGAGATATTCTTAAACCCCATGAAATTTCTTGCGAGATGGAAAGAAAACGTATCGAATGTGCTATTGCACTTAAAGCTCTCGCATTAAACGATGAAGAATAAAGTCGGTATTTCTACCGGATGTTATTATCCACGTTTAACTGAAGATATTATAAAAGATATATCCGAAACAGGCGTTTCTGTTATTGAGTTGTTTATTAACACTCATAGCGAAATGTCTGACGGGTATATCAAAGATTTACTGAAGAAAACGGATCATTATGGATTGCGTGTAGGGTCCGTACATCCGTTTTCTTCTTTTGCTGAAAGCTACCTTTTCTTTTCCGATTATTCCAGAAGAATACAGGATGGTCTTGAGATATACGACAGGATATTCGAAGTATGTAATATCCTTGGCGCAAATATCGTAAATTTTCACGGTATGAGAAGCGATTTTGATGTTTCGTTCGAGCGTTACTGCGAAGGGTATTCAATGCTGTTTGAACGTGCGAAAAAATCAGGTGTTATTTTTTCTCAGGAAAATGTACGACAGCATGTTTGCGGTAATCTTGATTATGTGAAAAGGCTTTCGTCATATCTTGGAGATAATGTTGCTTTTACATTCGATATTAAACAATCCCATATGATGGGATATGATCCTATCGAATTTATCAATTATGTGTCGAATAAGCTTTGTCTTGTTCATCTTAATGATTTTGACAGCAACAGAAGTTGCCTTCTTCCCGGGCAAGGAACATTTGACATAAAGAAATTTATAACTAAATTAAATTTTTCAGGTTATTCCGGGAATTATATATTAGAAGTATATTCCCGTAATTATGCCCATGAGTCTGAAATTAACGATTCAGTAAAGTATACACAACAAGTCATCAAGGAGTGTTTGACATGAGATGTCCGTATTGCGGTTATTTTGACAGTTTGGTATTAGATTCCCGTCCTGTGGATGAAAAAATTCGTCGCAGACGTGAGTGCAAAAGTTGTCACAGACGTTTTACAACTTATGAAGAGGTTGAGCATGCTCCTCTTATTGTTATAAAAAAGGATAAAACCCGTGAGGAATTCAGCCGTGAAAAACTTCTCACTTCATTCCGACGTGCTTGTATCAAGAGAGATGTTCCATATTCTGTTTTGGAGAAAACTGTGGCTGATATCGAGCAAGATCTGTTGTTTGATTCCGAAAGAGAAATTCCTTCTCAAAAAATAGGTGAATTGGCAATGAGAAAACTTGTTGATATAGATGATGTTGCATATGTTAGATTTGCATCTGTATATAAAGATTTTAAGGATATAGATACCTTTAAACTTGAACTTGAGAACATAACTAAAAATGAAGAGAATTGATTGATATGTCAACAGAAAATATTCATGAAAATCACCGAGACAGACTCAGGGAAATGTACCTTAAAGGTGGATTTAAAAGCATGGCTCCGCATCAGATACTGGAACTTATGCTGTTTTATGCTATTCCGAGAAAAGATACAAATCCTTTGGCTCATAAATTGATTGATACGTTTGGATCTTTGTCAGGTGTGCTTGAGGCAGACCCTCAGGATCTTATGGCTGTTGACGGAGTCGGTAAATCTGTTGCGGCATATTTAAAAATGTTTATAGATGTGTTTCAGATTTATGAAACAGAAAAAAATAAGGACTTTCATCAGTTGTATACAACAGATGACTTCGGCCGCTATTTAAAGCCCTATTTTATCGGTGCAAGAAACGAGATATCGTATCTCATTTGTCTTGACGGTAACATGACCTTAATTGCATGCGTAGAGCTTTCTCAGGGTGATATCAGTTCAACAAGCTTCAGCCATAGAAAAATTGCCGAAATCGCATTTCGAGTCAATGCATCTTACGTAGTATTGGCTCATAACCATCCGGGAGCAACGGCTATCCCTTCAACCTCAGATATTATGCTTACTCAGGAATCGCAAAAAATATTAAAAGAACTTAACGTTTTTCTTATTGACCATCTCGTTTTTTCTGACGGAGATTTTACTTCAATGGCAAGCAGTGGATATATAAAAAGTTTTATTTACGGTCGAAATAGGTGAATATAATGTTTAAAGTCGTTTCATCTTTCTCTCCTGCCGGTGATCAGCCACAGGCAATAGAAAAACTTTCTGACGGTATTAAAAACGGATATAAAGAACAAACGCTCCTCGGTGTTACGGGGAGCGGTAAAACATATATAATGGCAAAAGTAATAGAGAATGCAAAAAAACCGACTCTTGTCCTTGCTCACAATAAAACTCTTGCCGCTCAGCTATGCAGTGAATTAAAAGAATTTTTCCCCAACAATGCAGTCGAATACTTTGTATCCTATTATGATTATTACCAACCCGAAGCTTATCTTCCTCATACAGATACCTATATCAAAAAAGATATGAGCATAAATGATGAGATAGACAGGCTTCGTCATTCTGCCACATCTTCACTGTTTGAACGTGATGACGTAATCATCGTATCAAGTGTTTCCTGTATATATACATTAGGCGACCCGAATGCTTATAAAAATATGACTGTTTCTGTAAGAGTCGGTCAGATTTACGATCGCGATGAGCTTATGGAAGATCTTGTTAAAATTCGATTCAGTCGAAATGATTATGATCTTGCAAGAGGTACGTTCAGAGCAAGAGGGGATGTACTTGAAATTTTCCCGTCAGCTGAAAATGAAAAGCTTATCAGAATAGAATTTTTTGATAATGAGATAGACCGTATTTGTTCGATCAATCCGATAACAGGTGAAATAACCGAAACTATGAGTCATGTGGCGATCTATCCTGCGGTTCATTATGTTGCTGAAGAAGAACAGCTCGAACGTGCTATTTCTGAAATTCATCGTGAACTTGAAGAACGTATCGATGAATTTACGGCTGAGAAGAAACTTATCGAGGCTCAGCGTATAAAAGAACGAACACTTTATGATATCGAGTTTTTACGTCAAATGGGATATTGTAAGGGTGTTGAAAATTATTCGAGAGTTTTGGCGGGTCGAGAACCCGGTTCAACACCATATACTTTGCTTGACTATTTCCCGAAAGACTTTTTGATGATAATAGACGAAAGCCATGTGACTGTTCCACAAGTCAGAGGAATGAGTGGCGGTGACAGAGCTCGAAAAACAAATCTTGTAAACTTCGGTTTCCGTCTTCCGTCTGCCTACGATAACAGACCTCTTTATTTTGATGAATTTACAAAGAAAATCAATCAGGTTATTTACGTTTCAGCAACACCTGCGCAATACGAAAAGGAAAATTCTTCTCAGATTGTTGAATGTATTATAAGGCCTACCGGTCTTGTCGATCCCGAAATATCTGTTAGACCGACAGATGGTCAGATAGACGATCTTGTCGGAGAGATCAATGAGCGAATTGCAAAAAAAGAACGTGTTCTGGTTGTAACATTAACAAAAAGAATGGCCGAATCTTTAACTGACTATCTTCGCGGTCTTGATATTAAAGTAAGATATATGCATCATGACATAGATACGTTGGAAAGAGTTGAAATACTACGAGATCTTCGTATGGGTGAATTTGATGTTCTTGTTGGTATTAATCTTTTAAGAGAAGGTCTTGACTTACCGGAAGTATCGTTGATTGCTATTCTTGATGCGGATAAAGAAGGCTTTTTGCGTAACGAAACATCTCTTATTCAGATTATCGGTCGTGCTGCGAGAAATGCATCAGGTAAAGTTATTATGTATGCAGATAGTGTAACTCCATCTATGGAAAATGCAATCAAAGAAACAGAACGACGCAGAGAGATACAGCTGGCATACAATAAAGAGCATGGAATTGTACCGAAAACAATAATTAAATCTGTCGCAGATCCTTTAGCTATAACAACTGTTGTTGAAGATGTTAAAAAGCTTGATAAGGAAAAATCGGATAATATAAAGAACATGTCGAAGTCCGATAAAGAAAAGCTCATAAAGAAGCTCACAGAAGAAATGCAGAAAGCGGCAAAACAGCTTGAGTTTGAGTATGCTGCAAAGCTTCGTGATGAGATAAAGAAACTTAAAGGTAATTAATATGCGTGATAATATTCTTATAAAAGGTGCAAGGGAAAATAACCTCAAAAATGTGGATCTAGAGATTCCACGCGATAAATTTATCGTTTTTACGGGTCTTTCCGGATCAGGTAAAAGCTCGCTTGCTTTTGATACGATATATGCTGAAGGCCAGAGACGCTATGTTGAGTCTCTTTCTTCGTATGCAAGAATGTTTCTCGGTCAGATGGAAAAGCCCGATGTTGATTATATTGAAGGTCTTTCTCCTGCAATATCAA
This sequence comes from uncultured Clostridia bacterium, assembly GCA_904502105.1. GTDB lineage: Bacteria > Bacillota > Clostridia > Oscillospirales > UBA644 > HGM12619. The sequence goes on along the minus strand of CAJGDF010000086.1, from coordinate 1,167 downwards.
TAGATCAGAAAACAACATCCCGAAATCCTCGTTCAACAGTTGGCACCATCACGGAAATACATGACTATCTGCGTCTTTTGTATGCAAGGGTAGGCATTCCTCACTGTCCTGTATGCGGTGTTGAAATTAAGCAGCAGCCGTTGGATAGAATTATTGATTCTATTCTTTCAATGCCTGAACAGACCAAGATACAGGTTCTTGCCCCTGTTGTAAGAGGGCGAAAAGGCGAATATCAGAACCTTTTTGAACAGTATAAAAGGAGCGGTTATGTTCGTGTAAGAGTGGACGGTATAATTTATGATCTTAACGAACAAATTCCTCTTGATAAAAATAAAAAGCATAATATCGAGGTTGTTGTTGACCGTTTGGTTATTCGCAGTGAGGTAAGAAAACGACTTACTGATTCCTGCGAAACCGCTTCAAGACTTTCTAACGGGTTAATTGTTATTTCTGTTCCTGACGGTGAAGAAACAATGTATTCACAGCGTTATTCCTGCCCTGAACATGATATCGGTATAGAAGAACTGACCCCGAGAATGTTTTCGTTCAATAACCCCATGGGTGCATGTAAGCATTGTTCAGGACTTGGTTTTATTATGTCGTTTGATCCTGATCTGATTATTCCCAATAAGGATCTGAGTCTTATAGACAATGCGATAAATGCTGCAGGATTTGGCAATATAGCTTCAAACAGCGTTGCACTCCGTCTTTATACTAAGATACTGAAAAAATATGGCCTTTCTGTTACTGATCCTGTTTCTAAATATTCAAAAGAAGCTCTTGATGATATTCTTTACGGAAGTGATCTTCATGAAGGCGTTATTCCTACTCTTGAAAGAAGATATAAACAGACAAACAGCAATTATGTTAAACAAGAGATGGAAATGTTGATGCAGAATATTCCGTGTAAAGAGTGCCACGGAGCAAGACTAAATCCTCTTTCTCTTGCGGTTACTGTTGGTGGAGTTAATATTCATGAACTTTCCAATATGTCAATAAAAGACTCTCTTGAGTTTGTTAATAATTTAAAGCTTTCTGTCAGAGATACTGCCATTGCGGATCAGATTTTGAAAGAGATACGTGAAAGGCTTGGCTTTCTCCAATCTGTCGGTCTTGAATATCTTACGCTGTCTCGTTCTGCAGGTACTCTTTCAGGCGGTGAGGCTC
>CAJGDF010000085.1 GCA_904502105.1 uncultured Clostridia bacterium | reverse complement strand
GTACGGAAGTCCTGCGATAAGATCGGTGTGAAGCTCGATATTTTTACTGTCGAGGGCTTTGACCGCTCTTTGAATTTCGGAGAAAGGTACAGGACGCGCGATAGCCTTCATCGTTTCGGGATTTGTGGACTGAATTCCGACCTCAAAACGGAAAAGATCTTTTCTGACTGTTCTCAAAAAAGAGATACTTTCATCATCAAGGAGCCATGCGGCGATCTCGAAATGAAAATTAGTGATACCGTTGTCGTTTTCGGCAAGAAATTTCCATATACGAAGCGCACGGCGGCGGTCAGAGTTAAACGATCGGTCTATAAACTTGACCTGACGGACATTTGCATCAAGAAAGATCTTCAGATCACGGAACACACGTTCATCGGACGCATAACGAAGCGGCATATCTCCTGCCGAAAGACAGTACGAGCATCGGAACGGACAGCCTCGTGAGCTTTCATAATAAAGAATTCGGTCCCGAAGCGTTTCAAGCGGCTCGTAAGGGAACGGCAAATGAGAAAGATCGCAGATCGGTTCACGGTTGCCGAAGAACGTATAGTTACCATTATATATATAGGAGAAATTTTTGATCTTATTTTGTGTGAACATCTGCTTGTTTTCTTCAGCAGTTCTGTCGGGCGAATAATTAACGAGAAGATCGCAGAAAGCCTCCTCGCCCTCACCGGAAAGAATAAGATCGACATACGGATTATTTTTGAGGAATTCCTCACGGGAATACGATACCTCGGGTCCGCCGAAAACGATAAAACAGTCAGGCTTCGCCTTTTTGAGATCGGAAGCCACTCTTTTAACATAAGCCACATTGAAAATATACACGGAAAACGCATATATGTCCGCATCTTCCGTGTACAAAGAATCTGTGGTCTTTATCGGCTCGTTGTTGACCGTATGTTCGCAAAACGAACACTCCAGCCCCTTCGATCTCGCGTAGCTGTAAAGCTCACGGACCGAAAGGCAGGTGTGGACAAAACTTGAATTTATACCGACAAGGACTGTTTTCATAAGCCTTTAGCAATATCGCTTCTGCAGAAGCTGTCTTTGAAATGGATCTTCTTAACGTCCTCATAAGCATCGGCAGCAGCTTCTCTGAGGGTTGCGTTAACAGCAGTTACACCGAGAACACGTCCGCCCGAAGTTACGAGCATACCGTCTTTGATAGCAGTGCCTGCGTGGTAAACGGTGGATGTTATACCCTCATCAAACGTGATGTCGTAGCCCTTTGCATAGCTCTTGGGGTAGCCGCCCGATGCGATAACAACGCAGACCGCAGCAGCGTCGAGCCAGTTGATCTCAACTTCATCGAGACGTTCATCAACAACGGCTTCCATGATATCGAAAAGATCACTGTCAAGAAGAGGAAGAACGACCTGTGTTTCGGGGTCGCCGAAGCGAGCGTTATATTCAATAACATTCACGCCGTTTTCAGTGAGCATAAGACCGAAATAAAGAACGCCTTTGAATGTTCTGCCTTCAGCCTTCATAGCATTAACGGTGGGAATGAAGATATTTTTCATACATTCTTCAGCAACAGCGGGAGTGTAGATGGGGCTGGGTGCAAAAGTACCCATACCGCCGGTGTTGGGACCCTTGTTTCCGTCATACGCACGCTTGTGGTCCTGCGCGGAAACCATGGGACGGAGAGTTTTGCCGTCTGTAAAAGCAAGAACGGAGATCTCTCTGCCGGTAAGACAGTCTTCGATAACTACCTGCGCACCGGATTCGCCGAAAACTTTATCGCACATAATTTCTGTTAAAGCTTCGATAGCTTCTTCAACAGTCTGCGCAACAACAACGCCTTTACCGAGCGCGAGACCGTCTGCCTTAACAACGATGGGAGCGCCGTGTGCTTTAACGTATTCACAAGCTTTTTCGTAATCGTCAAAAACTTCAAAGCCTGCGGTGGGAATACCGTATTTTTTCATAAGCTGCTTGGAGAAGACCTTACTGCCTTCGATTATAGCCGCATTCTGACGGGGACCGAAAGCCTTGATGCCTTCTTTTTCAAGAGCATCGACCATACCGAGCATAAGAGGATCGTCGGGTGCAACAACTACGAAATCGATAGCTTTTTCTTTTGCGAATTTAACAACGCCCTCAACATCGGTCGCTTTTATGTTAACATTTTCAACAAAATCGAGCTCTGTGCCGCCGTTACCGGGAGCAGCGTAAATAAGACCCGTGCGACGGGATTCGATAAGGCTGCGGATTATCGTATGCTCTCTTCCGCCGCCGCCGACAACGAGGACAGATTTGAGATTTTTCTCGGTTTCGACCTCGCTCTTGATGATGTTTGAAAGAGCCTTTATATCATCATCGCAAACCTTGGGAAGATCGCCTGTGAGAACGGTGTAAACGGTTGCCGCGGAGATCGTTCCGTAAAAATAATTGGGATGATAGTCTTCGGGAAGATGAAGATCGTCGTAATCAAGAATATTTTCGTTTACGATGCGTTCGTGAACGTAGCCTGCAGGGATAAATTTAACGTTAAGACCGCGAAGCTCGTTGATGCGGTTTCTTGTTACGTCCCATTCGGTGAGAAGGAAGTAAATTTCAGCCTCGGGATTAACTCTTGCGATGATCTTTTCAACAGATGAACGGGTAGCAAAATGCTCTGTGCCGTATTCCTGCATAACAACGATATCGGCAGATTTAAGCTCGTCAGCAAATTCGCCCTTGCAGAAATCAGCCTCATGGTCGGAAAGTCTGTAGCCGTCTTTTTTGCATTTGTTAACGGAAAAAGCGTCTCCGTTATCGTTAAAAAGCTTTGCGGTCTGTTCGGGGATACTGCTTGTTCCTATAAGGCTGTTGCCGATAAAAAACACATTTTTCATATCTGAGATCTTCCTTTCTTAAACGTTGAATCTGAAGAGAATAATGTCTCCGTCTTTAACTTCGTATGTTTTGCCTTCGCTTCGAACGAGGCCTTTTTCTTTGGCTACGGTCATTGAGCCGCACGCTATGAGATCTTCAAAAGAAACGACCTCTGCTCTGATGAAGCCTTTTTCAAAGTCACTGTGGATCTTGCCTGCGGCACCGGGAGCCTTTGTTCCTCTGGTGATAGTCCAGGCACGGACCTCGGGCTGACCTGCGGTGAGATAACTGATAAGGCCGAGAAGAGAATAAGAAGCCTTGATAAGACGGGCAAGACCGCTCTCTTTAAGACCGATATCTTCAAGGAACATAAGCTTTTCTTCTTCGGAAAGCTCGGAAATATCTTTTTCAAGCTTTGCGCAAACGGGAAGTATCTCTGAATTTTCAGCTGCCGCATATTTTTTAACAGCTTCGAAATATTCGTTATTGTCTCTGTCCGCAAAGCCGTCCTCGCTCATATTAGCGGCATAGATAACGGGCTTGAGAGTAAGGAAGTTGCCCATATAGAGGATCGCTTTTTCGTCGTCGGTCATTTCCATTGCGCGGAGGGGTTTGCCTTCCTCGAGGAAGGTTTTTGCTCTTTCCCAGAGCTCTGCTTCCTGAGCGAATTTCTTATCGCTCTTTGCGGTCTTCTGTGCACGGAGGCACATTTTTTCGGCAGTTTCCATATCCGCATAAACAAGCTCAAGGTTTATCGTTTCGATATCGCGGACGGGATCAACAAAGCCGTCAACGTGGATAATGTTTTCATCGTCAAAGCAGCGTACAACATGAACGATAGCGTCTACCTCTCTGATGTGAGAAAGGAATTTATTGCCGAGGCCCTCGCCTCTTGACGCGCCCTTAACAAGACCCGCGATATCAACAAATTCGATAACGGCATGGGTGGTTTTTACGGGGTTGTACATCTCGGTAAGAATATCGAGTCTTTCGTCGGGAACGGCAACAACGCCCACGTTAGGCTCGATTGTGCAGAACGGATAGTTTTCCGCATCTACGTTGGTATTTGTTATGGCATTAAAAAGTGTACTCTTTCCTACGTTGGGAAGACCTACTATACCTAATTTCATCTATTCAAAACCTTTCAGTTGATATTTATTTTATCTGTCACTCTACATTATACAATATAAATACAAAAAAATCAAGTACCGCAAAAAAAAATCGGAATATTTTGCGAAACGAAGAAAAACCGAGCGGATATACCTTGATTTTTTTTGCGATTTATGGTAACATATATATATCATAATATGTATAAGTATAAATAAGTATAAAAGTTTGCGGAGGGCGGGAAGATGCTCGGAATACGTATTGTCTGCGTCGGTAATTTAAAAGAAAAATATTTAAAGGATGCGGCGGCGGAATATATGAAGCGTTTAACACGTTTCTGCGATGCCGAAATAATCGAAACCCCCGAAAGCACTCCCGAAAAGGAAAAAGAAGCGATCCTTAAAAATCTCAAGGGCAGAGTTGTTGCTCTCTGTGTTGAGGGAAAACAGCAATCATCGGAAAAGTTTTCCGAATTCATCGAAAAAACGGCTCAGACCGACTCAAAGATAACCTTTGTTATCGGCGGTTCGGACGGTTTGGCAAAAGAGGTCAAGGACCGTGCGGATGTTCGCCTGTCGTTTTCGGAAATGACGTTTCCCCATCAGCTTATGAGAATAATCCTGCTCGAACAGATCTACAGAGCATTCACAATCAATAATAATATAAAATATCATAAATGAGGTACAGACCAATGAACACCATCAATTACAAAACAAAAGGCACCTGCTCCAGAGAAATAAACATCGTTCTCAATGACGACAACAAGATCGAATCTGTTGAGATCATCGGCGGCTGCCACGGAAATCTTCAGGGCATTTCAAAGCTCCTTATCGGTATGGACAAGGACGAAGTAATCTCCAGACTTGAAGGCATCTGCTGCGGTTCTAAGCCCACCTCCTGCCCCGACCAGATCGCAAAAGCGCTCAAACAGTAATTTGTTGAACAAAAAAATAACAAAATATAATCACGGAGGAAAGAGATATGACAATAAAAACATGGCTTGACAGTTCCGTAGTGGACGAAAAAACCAAAGAAGAGCTCCGCGCACTTACAAACGAAGAGGAAATCGAAGACAGATTTGCCGGTCTTCTCGAATTCGGCACAGGCGGTCTTCGCGGCACTATCGGCGCAGGCACCCGCAGAATGAACATCTACACCGTTCGTCATGCAACTCAGGCTCTCGCAGACCTTATCAACTCGAAAAAAGTCGATGATGCAAAGGTCGTTATCGCGCATGACAGCCGTAATTTCTCCAGAGAATTCGCAGAAGAAGCGGCTTGCGTTCTCGTTGCAAACGGACTTGATGTTTATCTTTTTGACGAGCTTCGCCCCACTCCCGAGCTTTCCTTCGCCGTAACAGACCTCGGCTGTATCGCAGGTATCGATATTACCGCTTCCCACAACCCGAAAGAATACAACGGCTATAAGGTTTACTGGGATGACGGCGCTCAGCTCTCCCCCGAAAATGCGGATGTTGTTTTCGCACAGATGAAAGAAACCGATATGTTCGACGAAGTAAAGACCGTCTGCATGTGCAAAGCAAAAGAACATATCACTGTTCTCGACAAAGAATACGACGAAAGATATCTCGCAAACGTTCTCGAACAGAGAATTGACGACGATCTCATCAAGAAGCAGAGCGATATGTGTATCGTTTACACTCCGTTCCACGGCGCAGGCTACAGACTCGTTCCCGAGGTTCTCCGCCGCGCAGGCTTCAAAAATATCGTTACCGTTCCCGAACAGATGGTTCTTGACGGCAACTTCCCCACCGTTAAATCGCCCAACCCCGAAAATCCCGAAGGCTTCGCAAGAGCTATCGAGATCGCAAAGGAACATCATGCCGACCTCATTATCGGTACTGACCCCGATGCGGACAGAATGGGCCTTATCGTTAACGCAAACGGCGAATACAAGATCATCACCGGCAACCAGATCGGCTGCCTGCTTCTCGACTACATTCTCCGTTCACGCAAAGCGCTCGGCAATCTTCCCGCAAACGCTTGCGCTGTTAAAACAATAGTTACAACAGAGCTCGCCGCAAAGATCTGCGCAAAATACGGCGCTTCTATCGTTAACGTTCTCACAGGCTTCAAGTTCATCGGCGAAAAGATGAACCAGTTCAAGGAAACAGGCTCTCATACTTTCATTTTCGGCTTTGAAGAAAGCTACGGCTTCCTCGCAGGCGACTATGCTCACGATAAAGACAGCGTTTTCGCGTCCCTCCTCATTTCCGAGGCGGCTGCTTACTACGCTGAACAGGGCAAAACTCTCTGGGATGCTCTCGTTGCTCTCTTTGAAGAACACGGCACATTCGTTGAAAAAACAATCAACATTCAGATGACGGGCTTCGATGCTCTCGAAAAGATGCAGAAGCTTATGGCTGATCTCAGATCCAATCCCATAACCGAGCTTGCAGGCCTCAAGATTCTCGAATGTAAAGACTACCTCAACGGTATCGACGGTCTTCCCCCGTCCAACGTTCTTTACTACACCCTCGAAGACGGCAGCGTTCTCGTTATCAGACCCTCCGGCACAGAGCCCAAGGTCAAGCTTTACGTTATGGTAAGCGCAAACGATAAACCCACCGCCGAAGCTAAAGCCGAATCCCTCGGAAAAGCTTTCACCGCTATTACCGACGCAGCTGTATAAATCCGAGGATTTACAGCTAAATTGCGCAAGCGCAGCTAAGTTTGCCTACGGCAAGCTGAAAGATAAATAAAAATAAAGAGCCGATATGGAAAATAATTCCGTGTCGGCTCTGTTTTATTGAGAATTATTGACAGGGAAACAATTGTATGTTATAATAAAACAAAAAAGGAGCGACGTTAACATGAAAAAAGTATTTTTTATATTTCTTTGTACGGTTTTTCTGTTCGCTCTTTCGTCCTGCGATGACGGCGATAAAAAGATGAAAGGGTTTACGTATGAAGAGCTTGCGGAATATCTTTCATCAATTGATGGATTAGTTGCATATGAACCAGGTACTGTAATAAAGTGTGGAGAAGATCAACTTCAACTTGCTACTTTTGACAGGAGACAATTTGCATATAACGGAATTTTGGCAATAGAATTGGATCAATTATTCCGAATTGATATAGATGTCGAGAATCCTGATCCTTTAGCTTTTTATGTGCCCCTTTTACAAGGGTTTGCTTTAGAACAAAGTCCCTTTGATACTATTATTCGGGAAAATCGATCCGTTAACTATATAAGGGGAGATTCTCCGAACAATTTTGCATATTTAC
>CAJGDF010000084.1 GCA_904502105.1 uncultured Clostridia bacterium | reverse complement strand
TGCTGTTGACACTGTATATATTGCGAACGGATGCAGCGGCGACCGTGTGCTTGTGGAAATGAACGGTGTTTACGATGTTCTGATAACCGACTGCAGAGGACACGAGGTAAGTCACACTATGCAGAACTTGGAAGGAATAAATGTTTTTGAAATTCCGAGCGGCGGCATTGCGATTTTGAGAAAATAACCATATAACGAAAGAGAGAACATTTCGGCTTTTACCGATCTGTTCTCTCTTTTTATTGATGAAATTTTTTATTCTGTACGGAGCGCAACGACGGGATCTTTCTTTGCGGCGCTTGCAGAGGGGATAATGCCTGCGATAAGTGTTAAAACAACGCTTATGCCGATAAGGATAAGAGCAACGGGCAAGGGGAAGATCGCATCGAGGTTGCTGATACCGGTAAGGGTGTTGATGATAAAGTTGATGGGGAACGTTAAAAGATAAGTGACAACAACGCCGAGGAGACCCGAAGTGAAGCCGATAATAACTGTTTCAGCGTTAAACATACCGGAAACATCCTTTTTGGAAGCACCGATCGCACGGAGAATACCGATCTCTTTTGTTCTTTCCTGAACGGAGATAAGAGTGATAACGCCGATCATAATGGAAGAAACAACGAGAGAGATCGCAACGAAAGCGATGAGGACGTATGTTATAGCATTGATGATAGAGGTTATGGACGACATCATAATACCGATATAGTCAACATAACGGATCTGAGAAAGCTCGTCAACGTTTTCGTTATATTTTGCGATAACTTCTTCAATGATGTCTTTATTTTCAAAGCTTGAAGCGAAGAGGTTAACAGTCATCGGATCGTCGAGGTAAACGCAGCCGAGGGTTATGAGGTTTGCATCGTAAGTTGAATCGGAGAAAACGAGGACCTCGTCATGGTAAACTGCGCACTGCTCGGTGGTGTAGCCGGGAGCGGACATATCGAGGGCGCCTGCGAGCTGTTCGGGAGTCATAGCGGAAAGCTGAGCGACAACTGCTTCGGAGATCTTGACCTTGACCTGTTCACGAACCATCTGTTCAAAAATAGCAAAGATATCTTCGTCGCTCATAGCAAGAAGGTAGTTTTCGATTTCGGAGGAAGCCATGCTCATCTGAGAAGACATAGCGGTAATAAGGGTTTCTTCGATCTTTTCGCGGGTCATGCCGTTCATAGCCTGAGCAACTGCGCCTTCGAGCTGTTCTTCGGTGGGGATGCTCATGATTTCAACGTATGCCTTTGCTTTGCCTTCGGTGTCGAGAGCTGCGATATAATTTCTGAAGGATGTTTCCTTTTCTTCGTCGGTCATTCTGCCTGTATTTTCACGGAAAGGAAGGCCTGTGAAGATATCGGTATCCTTGCTTTCGAGCTGAGCCTTGACGACCTCGGATTCATGTGCTTTTTCAACGATATACTCGGTAAGCTTGGTGGTGTATGCAAGAGAGCCTGAGAGCATAGCGGAGGAAGCGGTTTCGTTGGGACGGATGATACCGGAAACTCTGAGAGAAAGGCCGTTATCGAAGAGGTAACGTGTACCTGCATCGGTATCGCGGAGGTCAACGTAAAGGCCTGTTGTTTCGTCGTATGTGTAGCAGTCGGAGCTTAAAACGACTCTGTATTCTTTTTCGCAGAGCTCTTCGTAAGACCAGCTGTTGAGAGAGGTATCGATATAAGTGCCTTTTGCAACGGCATCGAAGATCTCGTCAAGTTCTTCTTCGGATTTAAGGCCGAGGGCAAAAAGGGTGAGGTCATCGATCTCGTTATTTCTGTCAAGAACGATAACGACTTCATCGTATTCATCGGGCCATGAGCCGTAAACAAGATCATACTGATTTTCGAGGATGGGGTTAACAAGGCTGCCGTTATTGCCGGGAAGCATTTCCTGCCAGAGCGCGATGCCGCTGTTTGCCCGGCTCATAGACGAGAGCATAGACATGGATTCGTTGCCCGAAACCATTGAGCTGCTCATATCCTGCATTGACATCATATTCATGCCGAAGTTTTCCGCAATAGCCTCGGAAAGAAGCTTTTCGGTATCGGAAACAACGATGTCGCCGTCAAGATTTTTTGTATAAACGATAAGATCGGTATTGTAGGTATACTGAACGCCGCTCAGTGCTTCGGCAAGCTCGCCGTCTTCGTCAGCGCGTTCGTTTTCGATATATTCACGGAAAGCCTTGAGGTCATTTTCGGTCGTTTCGATATTGTTAAGAGCATTGATCATATCGAAAAGAACGGATTTGGAGTAGACCGCATCTTTCTCGTGCTGCTTTGCTTCATCCGTAACAGAGCCCATAAAGGTCTGCATAAGACTGCCGATATCAACGCTGGTGGCTTCGATAGTGAGCGGGTAAGAGGAAAGTGTATCCTCCTGAACGGTGTTGATATAAGTTGTCATACCGTGAGATACGGCAAAGATAAGAGCAATACCGATAATACCGATAGAGCCTGCGAAGGATGTTAAAACAGTTCTGCCCTTTTTGGTAAAGAGGTTTTTGAGAGAGAGGCCGAAGGATGTAAAAAACGACATAGAGGGCTTTTTGGTTTTTTTGCGGGTTGCCTGCTTTTCGTTATCGGCTTTTTCAAAAGAAGCGATCTCTTCGGAGGAAATGGGATTTGAGTCGCCGATGATATTACCGTCGAGCATACGGACGATACGGGTGGAATATTCCTCGGCAAGCTCGCCGTTATGAGTTACCATAACAACAAGGCGGTTTTCGGACACTTTTTTGAGGATCTGCATGACCTGAACGCTTGTTTCGGAGTCGAGAGCGCCTGTGGGCTCGTCGGCAAGAATGATCTCGGGATTGTTAACAAGTGCACGTGCGATCGCAACACGCTGCATCTGACCGCCCGACATCTCGCTGGGACGTTTTTTGAGCTGATCGCCGAGACCGACCTCTTCAAGAGCTTTCTTTGCGCGCTCGCGTCTTTCCGATTTGGAAACGCCCGAAAGAGTGAGAGCAAGTTCTACGTTCTGAAGAACAGACTGATGGGGAATGAGGTTATAGCTCTGAAAAACGAAGCCGATAGAATGGTTTCTGTAGCTGTCCCAGTCTCTGTCGTTATAATTTTTTGTGGAAACACCGTCGATTACAAGATCACCGTCGGAATACTGATCGAGGCCGCCGATGATATTAAGCATGGTGGTTTTACCGCAGCCTGAAGGACCGAGGATGGAAACGAATTCGCTTTCTCTGAAGTCGAGAGATACGCCCTTTAAGGCATGAACGGCGGTATCGCCAACCGAATAGTCTTTTTTAATGTTTTTAAGACGTAACATTAATTTATTCCTTTCAAAATTTTATCTACCATTATATATACTTACTTATGATACACGTATTTCCGCAAAAAAAAGTGACAAAAAATCAACGCATAAAACGTAATTTTAGAACAAATCGGTGTTAAACAAAAAAGAGCAAGAAATTACGATATTTCTCGCCCTTTTTCGATAAATTTTTCAATTCAACATCAGTTTGTATAAACAGCGCCCTTAGCGGAGTCGAGAGTTACGACCGCGCCGTGGTGGAGTATTTTTGTTGCATTGACAGCGCCGATAATTACGGGGATATCAAGCGACAGACCGACGATAGCGGCATGAGATGTTTCGCCTGCTTCTTCGGTGATGATGCCTGCGGCTGTTTTGAGATACTGAATGATCTCATTTGATGTATTGGGAACAACAAGGATATCGCCGGGGGTAAATTTTTCTTTTACCTGTTCGATATCGCGGCATACACAGAGAGGAGCAACGGCTTTTTTCTCGTTAAGACCTTCGCCCGAAACGAGGATATGACCTGCAACGTGAACACGCATGAGGTTTGTTGTGCCGGAAACCCCGAGGGGGATGCCTGCGGTGATAACAACAAGCTCGCCCTGCTTTACGAGGCCCTCTTCGAGAGCCTTGTCAACTGCATGGTCAAAAAGCTCGTCGGTGCTCTTTTCTTCGTCAAGAAGAAGCGGAGTAACACCCCAGGAAAGGTTGAGCTGACGGCAGACGTGCTCATATGTACTGTAGCCGATGATGCCGCATTTAGGTCTGTATTTTGAGATCATACGGACTGTTTTACCCGATTTTGAGACGGTAACGACAGCAGATGCGCCAAGGTCGTGAGCGGTTGTTACGGCTGCATGGGAGATAGCGTTTGTGATATCGGGGGTCACAGTGTTTTCACGCTGACGGAAAAGCTTTTCGTAATTGATATTTTTCTCGGTGCGGTATGCGATCTTTGCCATTGTTTTAACTGCTTCAACGGGATAGAGGCCTGCGGCTGTTTCGCCGGAAAGCATGATGGCACTTGTTCCGTCATAAATAGCATTTGCAACGTCTGTAGCCTCTGCTCTTGTGGGACGGGGATTTTTGATCATAGACTCAAGCATCTGAGTTGCGGTGATTACCTGCTTACCTGCATTGTAAACCTTTTCGATGATGAGCTTCTGTATACCGGGAACCTCTTCGAACGGGATCTCAACGCCCATATCGCCGCGGGCTACCATGATACCGTCGGAAGCGGCAATGATCTCGTCGATGTTTTCAACACCGCTGCGGTTTTCGATCTTTGAGATGATGTTTATGGTATTGCAGCCGAGTTCGGCAAGAAGTCTTCTGATCTGAAAAACATCGGAGGCGGAGCGAACGAAAGAAGCTGCGATGAAATCGAATCCGTGTTCAGCGGCAAAAGCGATATCTGCGCGGTCTCTTTCGCTGAGATAAGGCATTGAAAGGTCAACATTGGGGACGTTGATGCCCTTGCTTGTTGAAACCTTACCGCCGTTTACGATGCGGCAGATGATATCGGGGCCTTTTACTTCGATAACGTTAAGCTCGATAAGGCCGTCGTCGATAAGAATAACGTTTCCGGGAACGACATCCTGCGGAAGATTTTTATAGGTTATGGAGGCGATCTTATCGGTACCTACGACATCATCGGTGGTAAGAGTAAAGATACCGTCGGCTTTAAGTTCAACAGAGCCTTCGGCAAATTTACCGAGACGGATCTCGGGGCCCTTGGTGTCGAGCATTGCGGCAACGAAAAGACCGAGTTCTTCACGTACTTTTTTTAGTGTGTGGAATTTTTCGAGGTGGTCTGCATGAGCGCCGTGGGAAAAGTTAAAGCGCGCAACGTCCATACCCGCAATTATAAGCTCGCGTATTGTTTTTTCATCGGAGCTTGCGGGTCCGAGAGTGCAGACGATTTTAGTCTTTCTTCTCACAAATAAACTTTCCTTTCTATAAGAATGGACGTATACCGAAAGAAAGATTCGGTACACGTCCGCATCAAGAATTTTACAAATTTAGACGTGGTGGATAATAAGCCGAGTTTTGTATCTACGCGTATCATCTATCTCGAACACGAATTACTCCGTGTCTCCAGCTTCCTTTAAGACGCGACGGGTGGCGCTGAAAGCTCGAAGCTTTCTGTCTTTTTTGCGGAATTGCTCCGAATAGGGTTTACACTGACGGGTGCCGTTACCGACCCCCCGGTGAGCTCTTACCTCACCTTTTCACCGTGACGGGCTGCAGCCCGACGTTATTTTCTGTTGCACTGTCCCGGAGGTTGCCCTCGGCGGACGTTATCCGTTATTCTTTCCCGTTGGAGCTCGGACTTTCCTCAGAAAAAGCCTTTCGGCTTTTTTCCGCGATCGCGTGTCCGCCACGTGAAACTCTATCTGCATAAACACAGTTTTGAGTTCCGCGGGAATTCAAGGAAGACCTTGAATCTCACCCAAATTTAAGTATTTTTTGAGGTTACCCTCAATTGTTAACAAATAAAAGCAATGCTGCCCGACAGATTATTCTTCGTCGAATCTGTGTTCGCGGTTGTAGGATTTTTTGGGCTGAAGCTTGAGTTTGCCGCTCTTGATGAGCTGAGTACGGCGGATACCGTGGATCCATTCTCTGAGGTTCTTGTTAACGATAAGAATGCAGAAAGCGAGAAGAGCTACGCCGATAGCGATGAAAACGGGGCTGCTCATTCTGTAGGAGAAATAGATCATAAGGAGCATAAGGAAGAAGCCTACGCCGAGAACGACGATAGTACCGGTGGTTATGTCTTTACCGGGGTTTGCATATTTTTCTTCAAGAGTTTTTTTCATGACTGATACCTCATTTATAAATTAGTGTTTAAAGTGTCTCTGACCGGTGAATACCATTGCGATGCCGTATTCGTTGCATTTTTTGATGGAGTCTTCGTCTCTGATAGATCCGCCGGGCTGAATGATAGCGGTGATACCTGCTTTGTGAGCGGCATCAACACAGTCATCAAACGGGAAGAATGCATCGGAAGCGAGAACGGAGCCCTTAGCCTTGTCGCCTGCATATTTGATAGCAAGTTCGAGAGCGGTGATACGGTTTGTCTGGCCGGGGCCTACGCCTACGGTCATATTGTCCTTGGAAAGAACGATAGCATTGGATTTTGTATGTTTAACAACAGTCCAGCCGAAGTCGAGAGCTTTCATTTCTTCTTCGGTGGGTGCTCTGTCTGTTACGCACTTAAGTTCGCCTGCATAGAGAGAGCAGTCGAGCTCCTGAACGAGAAGACCGCCGGCAACCTTCTTCATATCGAGCATGTCGGGAGTGTTTCTCTTTGCGATCTGGGGGAGACGGAGGATGCGGAGGTTGGGTTTTGCGGAGAGGATCTTAACAGCTTCTTCGCTGAAGTCGGGAGCAATAACGATCTCGAGGAAGATCTTGTGCATTTCTTCTGCGGTTGCAGCGTCAACGGGAGCGTTGCAGGCAACGATACCGCCGTAAATGGAAACGGGGTCAGCGTTGTAAGCGTTCATATAAGCATCGTGGATATTGTCTGCAGTGCCTACGCCGCAGGGGTTAGCGTGTTTAACTGCAACAACAGCGGTCTTGCCTTCGAACTCTTTGAGGAGGTCGAGCGCGCCGTTTGTGTCGTTAATATTATTATAAGAAAGTTCTTTACCGGAGAGCTGTTCGGCAGCGGAGAGAGTTCCGTCGTAATGACCTACCTGACGGTAGAAAGCAGCGCTCTGATGGGGGTTTTCGCCGTAACGCATGCCCTGAACTTTTTCGAAAGTAAGGGTAAGGCTGTCGGGAAGCGGAGATTTATCGAGCTGTTTTCTGAAATAATCAGCGATAAGAGCATCGTAAGCTGCGGTATGTTCAAAAACTTTGAGAGCGAGCTCTTTTTTGGACATAAGGCTGATGCCGCCGTTTTTGAGCTGATCGATAATGGAAGCGTAATCTGCGGGGTCAACGATAACAGCAACGTCGGGGTGGTTCTTTGCAGCTGCGCGGATCATTGTGGGACCGCCGATGTCGATATTTTCGACTGCTTCTTCAAAAGTTGTACCCTCTTTGAGAATGGTCTTCTTGAAGGGATAAAGGTTGATCGCGATGATGTCGATAGGTTCAACGCCGAGATCCTTGATCTGCT
>CAJGDF010000083.1 GCA_904502105.1 uncultured Clostridia bacterium | reverse complement strand
TTGTTATTTTCAATATTTTTTCATCAAAAACTCTGTAACGGGAGTCGGGTCGGGGATGCTGTGGGGGTGATGTCCGCAGCCGGGTTTGACGATGCAGAGAAGATCCCCGCCATTGTTTTTATAGAGTTCTTCGAGATATTTGCCGTTTTCAACGTACGGAACGACCTCATCACTGTCGCCCGCAACAAGGGCAACGGGCATTTTCAATGAGAGAAGCTCGTCCAATCGGTCAACGGGATTTTTCTTAAAATCGAGAACAGACGTTTTATCAAGGCCGTAAAGACCGAGACATTCGTTAAATTCACGTTCCGCGCCGACACCGCTCATAAGTCCGCCCGGCCAGCTCTTTATATCGAGAACCGGAGCGTCAAGATAAAGCGCCGCAACAGCTTCGGGATATTTAAGCGCAAAATTGCAGGCATAAAGACCGCCTCGGCTGAAGCCGAAAAGGACTGTTTTTTTGTTAAATCCGAGATCGGTCATATAATCGTAAAAAGCCTTGAATATCTCAACGGAAACATCGTCGCCGTATCTGTCGTTGACGGCACAGTAAGCAAGGTAATAGCCTTTTGAAAGCATATCAACATCAACGGAATCGAATGCACCCAAAAATTCGGCACGCCAGATCCATTTTTTATCGGCAGACGGATCTTCGGGAATAACAACGGTACAGCCGTGACCGTTGAACGTAAAATTTTCGCATTTATAGCCGTGATATTCGCCAATCGTTGAATTATCAAACATTTTTGATCTCCACCTTATTAAAAGCAATTATCGGAAGACCGCTGCCCGCATCGTACGGAGGAGCGGATCTGAGATTTGAGGTCTGAGCGAAAGAAACGTATGCTTTGCCGAGCACAGATCTTTCGAGCTTAAGATAGATCTTATCACTGCTTCCGTTATATCCGACAATATCAATAATTCCGTTATCGTCTTCAACAACGAATCCGCAATGAGCCGCAGGCACGTTGAGAGTATGCATATAATGGTAGATATTGGAGAAAGTAAGGGTAACGGAATTTTTATCGCAGACTGCCGAATCAATATCGGGGGCAAAGCCGAAGATGCAGGGCTTTTTATAGTAACCCTCAAGAGCAACCCGTGCAAGACGTTCGCCTATAACGATATTTGAAGCAGAAGAGTTATGAATGCCGTCGTTAAGCGCAAGATCAAGAGACGGAACGACAAAAACATTCTTCATCTCTTTAGCGGCACGGCGCTGGACCTCGCGGATATCCGCCCAGAGAATATTGTCCTGATCAAGAACCTTATTTAACTGAACGGTGTAAACAGGAAGATCGGGAGATCTGAAATCTGTTCTCATATCCTCGACCATCTGTTTGAAGCGGTTGTAATAAACGGAGCAATCATTTTCGTTTGAATCGGAACAACCCTGATACCAAAGAATACCCGCAACACGCATATCACCGTCGGTACAGCGGCCGACAGACTCGACCATGCTGTTATAAAGATCGCCGTTTACGCTCTTGTTCCAACGGGAGATCGGGCTGCCGCCGAGGGATTCCTGAATAAGGCCGATAGGATAACCGAGATTTTTTTTCATCATTTTTGCAAAAGAAAGATACGGGCTGTGACCTGATGCGGGCTCACGGTTTACGGTATGAACAGTATCCTCGGGATCGTTCATGGGATGCATCGCAAGATCCCATTTTTCACTGTTTTTAAAGAGATGAACGCCGAGCTCGGGAGCATCGCTGACGGGTGTTCTGCCATAGCCTGCGGAATTTGACTGACCTGTTATAACAAAAAGATCGCCGACACCGATATGATAGATCTTCTGTCCCTGAGCGCTCCAGTCAATACCCGTAAGACTGCCCGAAACAGTGGTATCGATCCTGTAAAGACCGCCTGCGGGAAGACGTAACGATACCTTAAACGTGCGGACGTTTGTACCGTCCTCATCAACCTTTTCGCCTGTGATCTCAACCTGAGTCCAGTTGATGACAAGAGAAAGGTCGTCTTCGTTGACAACACGTACCCATGTGGGCGCATCGTCATATTTAATGCTTACACCTTCAAGATCGATAACGGCATAACCGTCTGTCTGCTGATAAATTCGCCAATCACTGGCGCCTTTTGTTATTTTAACATTACTTAACATCTCAAACACTCCTGTAATTTTATTTTAATCGGGTAATTCATCGGGATAACCGCATGCCGAGCAAGCCGAAAGCCCGAATGAAATCGCCGTATGATAGTCTGTAAATTTTACGTTTTTACTGTTGCGGATATATTGACATTCCTTTGAAATATGCCATTTTTTACTGTGTTCCGCATAATAGAGCGGTATTTTTTCGTAATCCGCTGCGGAGAAAAGAGTGGCTTTGTCTATCGGAACGTATTTATTTTCGGGGACAACAGAAAACACCACTTTGTCGGAACCCGAAAAATCCATCAGCTCCGTACTGTCGGGATAATTCAACGAAAAAAGAAAGAGAACCGCCGAGAGTACGAAAAAAGTCGTACCCATAATCAAATTATTGATCAAAGCAGTTCTCTTTTTTGTCATTGTCAATCACCGAAAAGCGTTGTACTGAGATATTTTTCGCCTCTGTCGGGGAAAATAACAACAATACGGCCTTTTTCTATTCTCTTTGCAACATCAATAGCCGCAAGCATCGCCGCACCCGACGACATGCCGACAAATATACCTTCTTCGGAAACGATACGTCTTGCGACGGCGAAAGCCTCCTCAGTGTCTATCATAATATGTTCATCAATAAGTTCGGGGCGGTAGATAGAGGGAACGATAGCCTCCTGCATATTTTTAAGACCCTGGATATAGTGGCCGCGAACGGGCTGTGCCTCAATTACCTTGATCTTGGGATCGTTTTCTTTAAGACCCATACCTACGCCCATAATAGTGCCCGAAGTTCCGAGCGCGGAGACAAAATGAGTTATCTTGCCCTCCATCTGACGCCAGATTTCTTCGGCAGTTGTTTTATAATGGGCAAGCTTATTATATATATTGGAAAACTGGTCGGGATGGAAATATTTATCAGGCTCAGCTTCAACTCTGCGGCGGCATTCGGTTATTGCGCCGTCTGTGCCCTTTGTGGGATCTGTTAAAACAACGGAACCGCCGAAAGCCTTGATTATCTTCTGGCGTTCAACGGAAACTGCGCTTGACATAACGATCTCCACCTTATATCCGCGAACTCTGCCGATCATTGCAAGTGCAATACCGGTATTGCCGGATGTTGCCTCAATAATAGTTGCGCCGGGCTTCAGCTTACCCTCTGTTTCTGCCTGATCGATCATTTTGAGCGCAATTCTGTCTTTGATGCTTCCGGTAGGGTTAAAGCCTTCAAGCTTTGCAAAGATCTCAACGTTGGGATTGGGTGAAAGATTGTTGATTCTGACCATCGGAGTATTGCCGATAGCAGAAAGGATATTGTTGTTCATGACTTTTGCTTCTTTCTTGCGATGATATATAAATACTTTTTCATTGTAAAACACAAAAATTATATATTTATTATACTACATTATTTTATGTTTTTCAAGAGGTTTTTAATATTTTTATTGACTAAAAAAACAAAACGTGGTATACTTTAATAAAATTACTGTTTTTGGAGAAACCTATGCCATTTCCCGATATATACACAAAGGCAATATTTGCTGCGGTCGTCTTTTTTTGTTTTGCCACAGCAATCGGCTCCGTTCCTTTTTACAATACATTATATAGAAAAGATCTTCTCTCGGATACATTCCCGTCCGCAAAAGCATCTTCTCCGTGGATATACACCGCGGCGGCACTTTTCGGCATCGCGGCAGGTGTGTCGTTCGCATTTTTTGATATAACTGCTTGCGATATTTTTGTTTTGATAATGATACCGGCGGCTGTTACCGTTTGTATCTGTGATACGTTAAACAGCTTTATACCGCTTATCGGCATTATTTTAACGGGCTTTTGCATCACGGCAAGAATGATCGCTCAATGTTTAACAGAAGGTGCTTTCTGGCCGCTTTTAACATTTGCCGTCGGCGGAATTTTCGGATTTGCGATAATGATGCTTATCAATTTAATATCGGTAAAAATCGGCGCAGAAAAAGCTGACAAAGGCAACATAATACTGGTGACGATGCTCTGGGCTTCCTCCGGTATTTTCGGCGGGGCGCTTATTCTTGCGGCAGCCGAGCTTGCGGCTATTCTTTTTTATATTTTACCGAATTATATTATTGCAAAAAAGCAAAAAAGACCTGTTCCGTTTTCCGAAATAAGATATCCGTTATCTCCGTTTTTGTTTATCTGTTATTACGCGGCGGTTTCGGTCGGTATCTTTTAAAGGTATTTAAGTATAACGCTGTACTCTTCGGCAAGCCGCTGAACCGACCAGGCCGCATTTGCGGGACTTGTTGAAGGCAAAACAGTGGCTTTAACACCGCAGATGGGCTCGATATATTTTTCATAATACATCCCCGATGTTTTTCCGTTTGCAAAAATTGCTTTTATATCATATTTTTCAAGTATAGGGCGGATATCGTTTGGCGTTACGTTCTTTATGGAACTGTCGGAAGAACCTGTTATTTCGCAGGAATGGATCGAATCCCACAAAGCTATACCGTAGCGGTCAAGCATTTGTTTTTTTGCTTCAACATCGGTTGGTATTGGGCAATTTACGACCGCAGATATAACTTTCCAGAAACGGTTCTGCGGATGACCGTAGAAAAAATTATTTTCTCTTGATTTAACGGAAGGGAACGAGCCTAAGATCAGAATTTTCGGATCGTGTCCGCAAAAAGCCTCGAACGGATGAATAATAAACATAAAAAACCTTTTTCTGTTGATATGGCATCGACTCCTGACGGAGCCGATGCCAATTATATTATTATAATTTAACTTCAATAATTTTGTTTTCGGATGCTACGGTAAAGTCGTCGCCGAGTGTTCCGCAAAGAACATCGATGCCGTAGTTAAAACCGTTTGCGGAAAGCTCTGCTCTGTTGTCATCAGCTTTCTTGCAAGTTACGAATTTATCTGTAAAATCAGCGCAAACGGGTTCGATAACGAAATCTTTTTCTTCGGCAGTTATCCTGATACCGTCTTCGCTTGCAATGATCTTAACATCACCGATCGGAGTGTATTTAATATCGAGAATTGCAGATGTTCCGTCCTCGGAATATTTGACATCGTAAAAATCAAGACCTTTATCCTTTCCGTCGGCTTTCGGTTTTATGTAAAGACCTGCACGTTTGCCGCTACCGCAGAAGCGCATACCGTCCATTACAGGAAGATTGTCATACTCAAGATAATCCTTTACGCATACATTGTTAAGGTATCTTTCTTCATATTTTTCATTGAAGATATAAAGGTCACGGATCCAGAATTTGCCGTTTTCGGCGTAGAAGTTGACACGGTAGTTTTTACAGCAGTACCACCAGGTACGTTTGCCGCTGTTTTTCCAGTCATGATCGGCAACAAGCGTTGCTGCCGCTGTTGTTTCATAAGTTTCTTTATACCAACGACCTGTTTCTCCGAGAGTTTCAACCTCAAGCTTACCCTCTTCAACCAGCTTTTTCATTTTTTCGCATTGATAGCGCAGACCGTCCTTGATCCTGTGCCAGAAGAAGTCATTCTCTTGACCTGCCTGAGCGTAGCCGAAAGAGAGGCAGTTGCCGCTGAAATTGTTATCAATATACCAGTCGATCCATTCGGGAACAGATCCGCCTCCGTTTATCCTTGAAGCATAGTCAGGTTCAAGAGAAATAACGCCCATACGACAGTTTTCGCCCTGACTGTTTATATTATGACCGAAGTCATACTGATAAAGGAAGTCGGAACCGAGCATACGGAAAATGGGAACCTTGACCTGATTTTCTTTATTCTGAGCGGGACAGTAGGAATTGAACTTAGACGGATAATATCCCTGACCGTAATAGCCGCCCCACATGGTATAACCGTCTGTGCCGACCTGTTCTTTGCAATTACAAGCCGCATCAAGACCGTATTTTTCATTGGCATGATTAAGAGTTACGATATCGAATGCCCATGAGCCGAAAGACTTGGGATAATAGCCGAAGATCTCTTTGAATTTCTCGAAAAGCTCGTCAACCATTGCTTTTTTCTGATCGTTTTCATAACCGACAGAAAAGCCGCAGTTGGCACTCCAGTCCCAGGGGAAACGTCCGCGCCACTTCATTCCGCAGTTTTCAACGAGGGGTTGAACAGTCTCAAACCATACGCCGATCTCAAACTGATCCGCAGGAAGAGTTTTCATAAGATCGGTATATTCGGGGTTGATAAGAGCATCGTACTGTAAAAGAAACGTACCTTTGAAGCCGTATTTTGTAAGAAGCTCGATATGACCTTTAACGGTTTCGAAAAGATCGATCTCAAATCTCGGCTCACAGCCTCTGATAAAGTTTATAAAGTTAACAATTTGTCTTTTCATAACAAGATCCTTCTTTTACTTGATCTTAATTTCAATTGTTTTGTTTTCGGAGTTAACGGTAAGATTATCATCGAGAGTTCCGCAAAGAATATCGATGCCGTAGTCAAAACCGTTTGCGGAAAGCTCTGCTTTGTTGTCATTTACCTTTTTGGCGGTTACGTATTTGTCGGTAAAATCAGCGCAAACAGGCTCGATAACGAAGTCTTTTTCATCGGCGGTTATCTTGATTCCGTCTTCACTTGCAACGATTTTAATATCTCCAACATTAGTATATTTTATATCGAGAATTGCAGCGGTACCTTCCTCAGAATATTTAACATCGTAGAAATCAAGACCGTTATCCGTACCGTCTGCTTTCGGTTTTATGTAAAGACCTGCACGTTTGCCGTTGCCGCAGAAACGCATGCCGTCCATAACGGGAAGATTATCGTATTCGAGATATTCTTTATCGCAGATACCTTCAAGATATCTTTCTTTATAATTTTCATCGAAAATATAGAAGTCACGGATCCAGAACTTGCCGTTTTCAGCGTAGAAGTTGACACGGTAGTTTTTACAGCAGTACCACCATGTTTTTTTGCCGCTGTTTTTCCAGTCATGGTCTGCAACGAGGGTCGAGGCGGGAGTTGTTTCGTAAGTTTCTTTATACCAACGTCCCGTTTCGCCGAGGGTTTCGATCTCAAGTTCGCCGCGATCGACCATTTCTTTCATCTTTTCGCACTGATAGAAAAGACCGTTTTTCATATTGGGCCAGCCGAAGCTGTTTTCCTGACCTGCCTGAGCGTAACCGAACGAAATGCAGTTGCCGCTGAAGTTCTCATCGAGATACCAATCGGTCCATTCGGGAACAGACCCACCTCCGTGTATTCTCGAGGTATATACAGGCTCAAGAGAGATAACGCCCATAATGCCGGAATCGCCCTTGCTGTTTACGTTATAGCCGTAGTCATACTGATAAATATAGTCGGAGCCGAGCATACGGAGAATGGGAACGTTGACCTGATTTTCTTTTGTCTGCGCAGGACCGAATGAATTGAACTTGCTCGGATAGTAGCCCTGACCGTAATAGCCGCCCCACATTGTATAG
>CAJGDF010000082.1 GCA_904502105.1 uncultured Clostridia bacterium | reverse complement strand
GCCAATATCGAAGATGTTTTCAACGGTATTATGGTTACGGGCGATGCTATCGGTGACTGTACATTCTATGGCAGAGGCGCAGGTAAAATGCCCACTGCTTCCGCTGTCGGTGCTGATATCATCGATTGTATAAAAGGTACGGAAAAGAGCAGTCTTTTCTGGGTAGATGCTGATAACTCTGCGTTTGTCCGCAGCTTTGATAAATTAAATCTTGAATATTTTAAGAATGACATCGTTCTTATTAAGGAGTAATACACTTTGAGCCTAATAGTTCAGAAATTCGGTGGCAGTTCGGTTGCCGACGCCGAACGTATCCGCAGAGTTGCGGGTATAATTACCGATACTTATAAGGCCGGCAATGATGTTATCGTAGTTGTTTCCGCACAGGGCGATACTACTGACGATCTCATCGAAAAAGCACATGAAATCAATGCAAAACCGTCTAAGCGTGAAATGGATATGCTTCTCACAACAGGCGAGCAGGCTTCCGCAGCTCTTCTCTCTATGGCAATAGAAGCCCTCGGTTATCCCGTAACATCTCTTAACGCTTGGCAGGTCGGTATAACATCCGACAGTAAATACTCTAATGCCCGCATCAAAACAGTTTCTGACGAGCGTCTTCGCCGCGAACTCGACCAGCATAAGATCATTATCTGTGCAGGCTTCCAGGGTATAAACAAATATGATGACATAACAACTCTCGGCAGGGGCGGCAGTGATACGACCGCTGTTGCTATTGCGGCTACCCTCAGAGCTGACCTTTGTCAGATATTTACGGACGTTGACGGCGTTTATACCGCTGACCCCCGTAAGGCTCCCAATGCAAAAAAACTCAATGAAATCACATATGACGAAATGCTTGAGCTTGCATCTCTCGGTGCGCAGGTACTCTGCAACCGTTCAGTAGAGCTTGCAAAAAAATACAGAGTTAATCTTGAAGTTTGCTCAAGCTTCAAACGTGTTCCCGGAACCATCGTTAAGGAGGATGTAAAAGTGGAAAAAATGCTTATAACCGGCGTTGCTAAAGATAACAACGTCACTCGTATATCTGTTATCGGTCTTGAAGACATCCCCGGTGTTGCCTTCAAACTCTTCTCTCTTCTCGGTCAGAACAATATTAACGTTGATATTATTCTTCAGTCTATCGGCCGTCACGGTACAAAGGATATTTCCTTTACCGTTGCTTCCGACAATACTCAGACTGCTCTCGATATTCTTCACGAATCTTATCCCGAAAACACCATCACTCACGATGATAATGTTTCCAAGGTTTCTGTTGTAGGTTCCGGTATGCAGTCTAACGCAGGTGTTGCAGCAAAGATGTTTGAAGCGCTCTACTCTGTTGGCGTTAACATTCAGATGATCAGCACATCCGAGATCAAGATCAGCGTTCTTATCGACCGCAACGACAGTGATAAAGCACTCGTTGCTATCCACGATGCATTTATCTAAAAAAATAATATGGAACAGATAAAAGAGCTTTTAAACAAAGTTTTCGGTGATTCACCGGCATATCTTGACGCTCTTGAAAAAAACGGTTTTCTTGATAAAAATGAAGCGTTTGCTTTATATGAAGATGACCGTCCGATATCGGTTCTTTTTGTGAAAAAATATCCGCTCAACCTTGCTTCTCGCATTGGTTGGGCGGACTATATTTTTTATGCCGCAACATCTCCCGATCACCGCAGAAGAGGTCTGATGAGTAAGCTTCTTTCCGAGACTCTTTCAACTCTGAAAAAAAGGGGAGGGGACTGTGCGGTTTTAATTCCTGCTGAAAAATCTCTTTTTGATTTTTATTCGAACTGCGGCTTTAAAACTTCGTTTTTTGTTAAACAGGAAGAATTTTTACCTGATAATAACGGAAAATGTATTTATGTCCCGTCCGAAAACGAATCGAAAAAATTTTATCCGAGATATTTTGAGAAATACGGTAAGCGTCAAAATACTGTTTTCAAAACAAAGGAGATATTCCGTCAATCCGTGTCGGAGCATTTATTCGATAAAACATCCTCTGTGATCGTTTCAGACGGTGAAGATATTGCGTTTGCATCGTTTGGCGATAAAATTATTTTGCGGGAATATACCGGAAATGATGTTTCATCGTTTTCAAAAGCCGTTGCACATAAATATCAGAAGCCTGTTGTTTCGGTTTTACCAACCGACAGAGCTGATAAACCACTCGGTATGGTGTATTGGTATAATGAAAACAAAGAAAATCCGTTTTTGTATATGGATAATATGTTAAATTGAAAGCAGACGCCTTTAAGCGTCTGCTTTTACTGTTTATTTTGCAAATTCGGAAGGCCAAAGATCCTTCATTGTTTCACGGACGGTTACAGCTTCTCTGTCAATGATACCCTGATTTTTTGTTTTATAAGATTCAATGATTTCCATTATGCTCTTTGTTTTACGTTCGGTAACAGATTCATTGAAAAGTCTCATTCCAACAATAAAATAGTTATATTCGGTGTTTTCAAACATTTTAAAGAAAACATCCGCATCTCTGTCATCAAAGAAATAGTTATGGGTCATATATTCTTTGATGTCGTCTTTGGTTTCAAATCCGTCAAGCGGTTCGTAAATTTTATCTATAATGAAAGCCGATGCTTCAATGTTCTTACCCAAAACGGAGAATGTTATCATCGAACGCATACTTTCGTGTACGGAGAATATCGTTCCGGGTTCAACGTCAGGTCCGGTAGGCGCGGGAAGAATAGCATAGTTTTCAACGCTTTTGGAGATTTTGCCGTTATAGCCGAAAAGCTGTTCGGTATCAACAACGGTAAGTGTTGCAAGTCCGTCTACGAACATATTAACAACCGGGTCAGGCTCGGTGTTTACATGGTCAAAGGTATAAGCAAATTCGCCGTTATATACCTTTCTGAATTCTTCGATTGCTTTCAATGCCTGCGAATCAGTGTATCCCCAGTAATAAACACCGTCTTCTTTTTCTTTGATCATCATATCGCCGTTTGAACGAAGAAGCATTTCTCCAAGATACGGTGGATGAGCGGACATACCGTAGATCTTTGTTTCTGCACCTTCAATAACGGTTCCCGCAACGAGTGTTTCTTCGAATTTTTCCCAGGTCCACTCTTTGTTTTCAACAGTTTCTCTAAGGTCGGGGATAGCAAGTGTTGCTGCAAGGTTCATATTTGCAACGAATGCATAGCCAAAGGATGAATAGTTTAATTCGGGCCATGCAGCGGGGAGAACCCCGTAAAGTTCACCGTCGTAACACATACTTTCGAGCATATACGGTGTGCCCCACTTTTCGGAGTCTGTATAGTCTATGTACTCACTTAAAGTGTTGATGCTTTGAAATAATCCGGGTTTTATCGACGAGCTTAAAATATCCGATCTGCCCTGAAGTATATCACAGTAGAAAACACCGGACAACGAATGATTGTTGAACGCATCGATACTTGCACCGTCTATGTTGTAAAACGGCTCGATATAACAGTTGTATTTCTTCTCTATATCAGAAATTCTTTTGGCTGCTTCGTCTGCAAACAATGTCCCGGATGTAAAGCCGAGAACGCTTTCGCCGCTTTGATCACCGAAAAGGGTCGATGTGGTGATTGCATATGTCATTTCAAATCCGTTAAGATCAACAGTAATTTCTTCTCCGTCGTTTACGTTGAGGTCGAGATCGAAATTTTCTTCTGCCGTTTGAGCGCATGCTGTTGATGCAATTATAACGGATGTCAATAACGCGATTATTTTAGATAACTTTTTCATTTTTTTACCTTCTTGTGATGATTGCACCGCCCAAAAGACAGTGCAATCATTTTATATTTAGTTTATTTCAACGGAATACTGTGCATTGTATGTCTTTTCGGGCTCAAGTGTAAGAATAGCGGGCTTTTCAGTAAGCTCTTCGTCACTTGTAACCTCAGAGGGAAGACCGTTCCAGGGCTCGATACAAATATACGGAGCTTCGGAGAGGGGCTTGTGCCATATTCCGAGATAGTCGAAATCAGCAAAGTCAACAACTATAGAGTTCGCAGATTTTGCAGAGCCAACAGTGAGCTTTCTTGATCTCATATCCGCAAGAATGATAGCATCATTGTCGAAAAGATTATGGCGGAGGGGGATCTCTCTGTTGTTTTTAAGCTCAAACGGACGTTTGTCACCGGTTATGAAGCAGTTTTCGCATATAACTTCATTGGGTGTGCAATCGTCTTCAAAAATGATGGAGTAATCTTCGAATTTTTCGCCTTCATTAATGGGAATGTTAAATCCGGGATGCGCACCGACAGAGAAATACATAACCTTGTTATCGGTATTTTTAACATCGTATTTAACGGTGAATTTATTGCCTTCAAGAGTGAAGATAACGTTGAAATCAAACTCATAGGGATATGCTTTGAGAGTTTCCTCGGAAGAAGACATACCGAATGTGATGCTGTTTTCTGTCTGATTTCTCATTTCAAGATCGGTAATGCGAATAAAACCGTGGGGGCTTTTGATAGTATATACGGTTTCGCCAACCTTGTACTGACCTTCTTTAACTCTGCCGACGATCGGGAAGAGGTTGGGGGAACGTCCTGCCCAGAATTCGGGGTTTCCCTGCCAGAGATATTCTTTATTGCCGTTGTTCTTGTTGATTATTGAACGGAGTTCTCCGCCGAGGGAATCAAAAGTAAGCTTGAGTGAGCTGTTTTCAAGAATGTATTCCATGAAGTGATCTCCTTTGATTAAAGAGTTTTGCAGAATTCTTTAAGATATTCTCTGAAGCCTGCGCCGATTTCGGGATGCTTGAGTGCCATTTCAACCTGAGCTTCCATAACGCCGAGTTTATTGCCCATATCGTATCTCTTACCGATAAAGTCAACAGCTACCATACCGTCGGTATTGGAAAGAACCTTCATTGCATCGGTGAGGAATATTTCGCCGTTGTTGAATGTTGTTTTGTCGAGAAGATCGTAGATCTTTGCGGGGAGAACCATTCTGCCGAGGCAGGAGAAGAGAGAGAATACCTGTTCGGGCTTCGGTTTTTCGATCATGTCTGTAAGGTTGTATACGTTATCGTGAATGTTTTCAACTTTCATGGAGGAGTAGCTTGTTATCTGTTCGGGAGTTACTGCCTGAACGCCTACAACACCCTTTCCGAGTTCGTCATATGCATCGATAAGCTGTTTGGTTACGGGGTATTCATCGTTGATGATAACGTCATCACCGTAGCAAACAACAAAAGGATCGTTGCCTGTAAATGCACGTGCTTCCATGAGCGCATTACCTGTGCCGAGCATTTCTTTCTGACGTGCATAGCAGATCTTTACGTTCTTTGCTATGCTCTGAACGGATTCGAGAAGAGCTTTTTTCTTTTCGCCGCCTGCAATAAGTCTTTCTTCAAGTTCGGGAGATTTATCGAAATGGTCTTCAATAAGAGTTTTGCCTCTTGAGATGATTATCATAATATCTTCGATACCGCTGTTTACGAGTTCTTCAACGATATACTGAAGAGCGGGTTTATCAACGATGGGGAAAAGTTCTTTGGGAACGGATTTTGTTGCGGGAAGCATTCTCGTACCGAGACCTGCCGCAAGTATTACTGCTTTGGTTACCTTTTTCATATTGGTGCATTCTCCTTAGGTTTTTGTATAATTAAAATTAATTTTTTCTTGCATATTCTCCGCCCATTGCCATCTTCCATTCGTTCATGGTATCTTCAAGCTGCTGTGCGGTAAGAATTTCAGATCTGTCATCTTCTTCGAAGCGGAATGTCTTACCGTCACCGATAAGCTCACCCGAAACAACTGTCGGACAAAGATATTTTTCAACATACCAGACAACATAGTCCAGAGATGTGTAATGATGCTTGAACGGTTCAGCTCCGTGCGGTACTCTGCAATCTGTCAGATCTCTTGTCAATACGGTGTTGAATCCGTAGCGTACAAGGTTTCTTATACCGAAATATCTGCCGATAACGCACATATTGGTGTGAACGCCGGTGATGATAACGTTTTCGATTCCTTTTGCCTTTAATGCTTTAAGCACGTCTATGCTGTCTCCTAAAAGGTCTTCGGGTTCGATTTTAAGGGTGTTGATTTGTTTTGACCATGCTTTTCTGTTTATGCAGGGAATCGGGCCGCAATCACATTCCAGTCCTTTGTCTCCGAAAAGAAGCCCCGGCTCTTTTTTTAACTGTTCTTCTTTTTCAGTCATTGCAACAAGTTCTATCCCTTCCGCAAGCCTAAAAACATTTTTATACTGCGGTATATCTTCATAAAAGTTCATTGTTTCACTTGGAGCATGAACAATCTGAACACCTTTTTTTCTAAGAACGCAGAGCATTTCGTTCATTCTCGGTGCCATTTCAGCAACATTTTTTGTTGCGCTTATGCACCAATGCTGATCCCACATATCACTGATTATAACGGCTGTTTTTGTGGGATCCCAACTTTCGTTATAATGTTTTCTTATATACTTTCCATCAATAATTTCTGATGATTGGAGTGTAAGTTCAATCATTTTTGCTCCTTTGATTTATCTGAAAATTTCTGAATTCTTGGTAAGGAACATTGTTCTTGAAATTGTAAATATCGTGTCGTCTCCTGTTTTTTCTGCAAATGCACCGGAAAGAAGTGTTGGGCTGATGTTTTTCTCATTTCCGCAGGGCGCAACGGCTTCGTAAAGAGCTTTACCGTTTTCGTTGCCGAGTTTCTTTATCTGAATCTCTGCTTTGAGATCAACGGTTGCTTCGCCTTTCTTTGTCTTTTTCAGTACGGGTATTTCGGGACTTTCAAGAAATTCGTTGAATTTTGCTTCGATTTCTTCCGGGATCTCTATTTTGTAGATCGCTTTGTCAACAAATTTGAAATCTTTATCCGATTCATATATCTCTTTGAACGAAATGCCTTCGGGGGCTGTTTTGTTCATTCGGTCGAGAAGTTCGGTGAAATCACATTTTTCGTTCAGCTTTATATCCAGCAGTTCATTTTCTCCGTATACACCAATGGGCAGTGCGGCGGAAAATACCATATACGGATGGGGGTTAAATCCCTCTGTGTACCATATGGGTACGTCTGCTCTGGCAAACATTCTTGCCATACATCTTGTGAGATCAAGGTGAGATATGTATTTTGCATATCCGGTCTTTGAAAAAACTATTCTTATCACGGGCAAACATCCCCCTTGCATATTTTATTCATACCGCAGCCGGAGCATTTTTCAATACAGTTCGGTGTTGTCTCCGCCTCGTATGCTTTTTCACATTCTCGCTGCATAAACGATTTGCTTACACCGATGTTTACAAAGCCCCAGGGCAGTTCTTCTTCAAAAGAACGTTTTCTTGCTGTATAATCGTAGAAATTGATACCGCATTCATCTGCCGCTTTCTGCCAGCGTGCAAAATCAAAGTGCTCAGTCCATGCATCAAGTCGGCAGCCGAGATTCCATGCTTTTTCTATGAGCTGAGCTATCTTTCTGTCGCCTCTTGCAAATACACCTTCAAGTACAGTTGTGTCTGCATCGTGGTATTTTAAATGTACCTTTTTCGATGTGATGGAATTTTTAAGTAAATTCTGACGTCTGTTTATCTCTTCAAGTGTGAGCTG
>CAJGDF010000081.1 GCA_904502105.1 uncultured Clostridia bacterium | reverse complement strand
GTAGATTCAGCCCAGGCATCGTTTTTACCGATGTAAAACAAAAGATCGCCATTTTCTTCGACCCAAACATTTGCCGTAACATCGCCATTACCGATAGGTAGAGAATCAATCGGTGCCTTTGCCATTTTATTTCGGACAAAATTATATTTTTCAAGAGCAGATTCCGGATCAAAAGGAATTTGGCCTTTATCTTCTGCTGAAAGATCATTCAGATTAATTTTTATCATTTCATTCATTATACATACCCCTTTCAAAACATCATTAATTATTTTTAACGGTATTTATTTCTTTTTGAAGAGAGTTATAAACTTTATTGTATAGCAATGTTGCAATAACAAAAGTACATCCGTCAGAAATCAACTGTGCGGCAACAACACCATAAAGACCGACAAGACTATTCATTATAATAAGGATGGGGATAGCAAAGATACCTTGTCTGAAAAGCCCTAATATCAACGATTCTTTACCTTTACCCATTGCCTGAAGACAGTATATCTTCTGGAAATTTGAGATCATAAACGGAGTGGCAAGGCACGCTATACGCAAGAAATCCTTACCAAAGGCAATAGTGGACTCATCACGGATAAACAGCCATATTATCTGAGGAGAAAAAATCTCGAAAACAACAATAAAAATCGCAGCCATTGCCATGCCGTATATTTGAGCAGTTCGAGTAAAGCTTCTCATTCTGACGTAGTTTTTAGATGCATAGTTATAGGCAACAAGCGGCATCATACCCTGACATAGGCCCATACCGATATTTAAAGGCAGCATATCCGCCTTCATAACGATACCGTATGCGGCGAGTTCGATATCACCGTAATCAGCGGTAAGATTATTTTTAATTATCGCAGTAAGATTTGCAAGAAGTGCCGTTATCGCAGAGGGAAGACCTATAGAGAGAATTTCTTTGATACGTTCTTTTTCAAGATGTGCAAATTTAGGAGAAATTGTTAAAACAGAGGTATTTCCAAGCTTTTTATAAACTAAAAGGAAGTAAACAAGGGTGATCGTATTTGATACCATTGTTGCCAATGCCGCACCTGTTACTTCATTACCTTCGGGAAGAATGACAAACATAAAAAGTGGGTCAAGGATAATGTTTGAAACACCGCCGAGAGCAAGGCCGAAGCCCGACTCTTTTGAATAACCTGCACTTCTCAGAAGATGAGACATTGTTACGCCGATCGTCGAAGGAATACCACCGACAACAACAACCCAGAAAAGATAACTCGATGCATATCCGACTGTATTATCCGAGGCACCGAGAAGGCGGGCAAGCTGCTCTGTAAAAAGAAGACAAATAAGAGAATAAGCCGCAGCAATTGCAAACGAGCCGTATATACTGAAGGCTCCTACCCTTTTAGCCTCAGCCTCATTTTTTTCACCAAGCAAACGTGAAAGCAAACTGCCGCCGCCGACGCCAAAAAGATTAGATAGTGCATTAAGCATAAAGAACAAAATACTGACTATGCTTGCGGCTGCGACTTTATACGGGTCATTACTCATTCCGATAAAGAATGTATCGGCAAGGTTATATATCATTGTTATTAATTGGCTGATAATTGTTGGAATAGCCATAGTAAGCAACGCTTTGCCTACAGGCATGGTTTCAAAAAGCTCTGTTTTACTGTTTTTCATCATATTGTCCTTTGTTTTTGTTATGCTTATTTAATTATATCACAGCAAAATTGATTTGTAAAGAGTTAAAACAAAAGATGCCTCTCAACGAAGCATCTTTGTATATCAGTCTATCTGTTTTTGAGAACCTACAGGATTTTTAATACTGAAACCGACGTTTACAAGATGGTCGGCAACACGTTCAAGCCCTGCAACGGCTGAAGAATAATAAGGAGAAAGTTCAACCTTACAGTTACCTTCAGCAAGACGTGCAAAATGGTTTGCAGTAAGAGATTTTTTCAAGCCGTCAACTTCGTTTTCCAAAGATGTAAGAACAGTAAGTTCTTCCATATTAAGATTTTCAAACGCATCTTTTGAAATTTCAAACATTTCGAGAATCTTAGCACACATACCTTTGATCTCTTCCTGAGCCTTGTCGGAAAATCTGATCTGTTTCGCGGTCATTTCCTCGCCTATTTCATGGAAGTTTTCAGCATGGTCACCAATACGCTCAAGGTCGTTAAGAACATGGAAATATGAACCGATGATCTGTTCGTCACTCTGTTCAACATTTACGGAAAGCTTGATAAGGAACTGAGTGAGAGCACTGTTTGTAAAGTCGATAACAGCTTCGTTTTTACTGATTGTTTCAGCATTTTCAAGAGAGCCTGTCTGCAAAGAAACAAATGACATTTTCATATTATCTTCAACAAGGTTGATCATGTAATCCATTTCTTTTTTGACCTGCAAAAGAGCGATCGGAGGGGTGGAAACAAGTCTGTCATCCACAAACTTAAGAGCGTGAGCCTTTTCGGGTTCTTTTTTATCTTTAATGACAAGACAAGAGTAATCAACAAGTTGTTTAACAAAGGGAAGAAGAACAACGGTTGTTGTTACGTTAAAGATAACGTGGAACAAGGAAACACGCATCTGCAAAGACATCGGATCTTCGCCGGGGAAACAAGAGATAAGAAAATTGATTGCAGGCTCTTTGAAGATCCATATAATTGCAGTAAAGATAACGGTACCGATAACGTTAAATGTAAAGTGAATAAGAGCAACACGTTTTGAATTTGCCTTTGCACCGATAGAAGCAAGGAGCGCTGTCACACAAGTACCGATATTCGCACCGAGAACGATGAAAAGTGCAAGTTCCAAGGGAAGAACTCCTGTGCCGACCATTGTAATAACAACACCGGTAGCAGCAGATGAGCTTTGAATGAGAGCTGTAAAAATAACGCCTACAAAAATAAGAAGCAACGGATGATTGATAACTGCAAAGATATTGGTAAACATGGTTTCAACGAGCGGATTACCGAAAGCCTGTTCGCTGCTCATGATGTTAAGACCAACGAAAATAAGACCGAGACCGCTGCAAAGATTACCTGCTATCTTTACCTTTTCTTTATCAACAAAGCCCATCATAACGCCTGCAAAAGCGAGAAGGTACATTGCCATATTAAAATAATCGTTTTTAAGCGCAACGAGAACACCTGTGATAGTTGTACCGATATTTGCACCCATAATGATCGGAGTTGCCTGCATAAGTGTCATAACACCTGCATTAACAAGACCGATGACCATAACGGATGTCGCGGAGGAGCTTTGAATAATAGCAGTTACACCCGCACCTACGCCTACGCCTGAAAAACGGTTATTGGTTATTTTTCCAAGCAATTTTTTCATACCTGAGCCTGCGCTCTTTTCGAGAGCTTCGCCCATAAAGTTCATACCGACAATAAAAATACCTACACCAGCAAGTAACCAGATAAGACTCTGGATAAGCTGCATAACATCTGATGCCGATAACATGATTTTTTCTCCTTTTTTTTACTTATATATTTTATTTTATTGGAAAGCTAATTTAGATCTGGTATATAAAACCCAACTTTCACCAAATACACTATAGCACAAAATTTTCTATTTGTCAACCCCTATCCGAATATTTTTATAAAAAAAACAAGCGGGTTTAAACCGCTTGTTTTAAATATAATTAACTATTTTGAAGAATTTGAGTTATTGGACCTTGCATTACTGCAACTGCCGTTACACTTACCATTACACTTTTTGGCATACGGGCAACCAATACATGCGGCACCGTTTTTTTTAGATTTATAGAGATATAAAACAATCCCTAATATTATTGCCGCAAGAATAACAATTATAATTATGTTTTCCAACATACTGTAACCTTACTTTGATGCTTTTAATAAAGCTTCTGCCTTGAGTTTTTTATTTGTATTCATAATAATACAAACTACAAAAGCAACCATAGCCAAAACAGCGATAAGTCCGCCTATTGCTGCACCGATATTAAGTGTAGCGCCTGAAACAACAGTTCCGATAGTGTAAATAAAGTATGCTACGGAATAACCGACAGCGAGCTGAAGACCGATACCGCCCCAAAGCCATTTTGCGCTCTTCATTTCTGCATTCATAGCACCGATAGCAGCAAAACAGGGAGGAGAATAAAGGTTAAACATAAGATATGCGAGAGCCGCAACCTTAGTGATAGCCATAACACCTGCAACCTCTGCACCTGAACCTTCGATGATTGCGAGTTCATCCATATCGATAAGGTTTTCAAGACCGACAAAGCAAACTGCAAGAGTACCTACAACGTTTTCTTTAGCAATAAAGCCTGTAATTGCCGCAGCTGCCATTTCCCAGGAAAGAACACCAATAATGGGAACGAGGAGATAAGCAAACGGAGACGCGATCGATGCGAGTATGGACTGATCGGATGATTCGGCAACAGAAAATGTCCATGTAAAAGTCTGCATAAGCTGAACCGCCATATTGCAAAGGAGAATAATTGTTGCTGCTTTAACGATATATGCCCAACCGCGGCTGCACATTGATTTAAATGCACCCCACAAAGAAGGGAATTTGTATTCAGGAAGTTCAATAATAAAATATGATTTTTTTGCTTTATAGCCTGTTATTTGATTGATAAGAAGTGCTCCGAAGAAAATAAGAGCAATACCGGAAAAATACATTAAAGCACTTACCCACCAAGCATTATCGAAAAATGCACCAGCAAAAAGAGATATAACAGGGATCTTTGCACCGCAAGGCATGAACGGAGCAAGCATAGCAGTAGCTCTTCTTTCACGTTCATTACGGATAGTACGTGATGCCATAATACCGGGAACCGCACAGCCGACGGTAATAACAAAGGGAATTACAGAACGGCCTGACAATCCGACCTTTTTAAAGATAGGATCGAGAACGACAGCAACGCGAGCCATATAACCGCAGTCTTCAAGAATAGCGATAAGGAAGTACATGACCATAACGAGAGGAAGGAATCCCACTACAGCAACTACACCGCCGATCACGCCATCAACAAGAATTGCGGAAAGAAGAGGATTGGCATTTTCGAGAAGTCCCCCTACCCAACCCTGAAAAACTTCAAGAAGAGGAACAAGACCGGGGATAAAAAGTTCATTTGCTTTTCCCTCATTTAATGTAACACCTTCGGCGATCCATGCACCGAGTGTAGACTGAGAGATAAAGAAAACAAGGAACATTACAACAGCAAAGATAGGAATACCGAGCCACTTATTTGTTAAAACAGCATCGATCTTATCGCCGATATTTTCTTCATTGGTATAAACCTTGCGGGTTTCAACTTCGGAAACTATATTATTTACAAATTCAAATCTTTTTCTGTCTGCAGCCTGAACAGCGTCTTTATCGGTAAGATCTATATCATCCTGGACGTAAGGTGCTTTCTGAGTATTTTTGGACTGAGCAACAGCTGCTTCAACAACTGCCTTCAACCCGTTAGAGGAAATAGAGACTGTATTTATAACAGGACAACCGAGCTTTTGAGAAAGGAGATCTGCATCGATCTTTGTATCCTTTTTCTTATTTATATCACTCTTGTTTAACGCAACAACAACAGGAATTCCGAGTTCAAGAATCTGGGTTGTAAAAAATAAACTTCGGCTGAGATTTGTTGCATCAACGATATTGATAATAACATCGGGATTTTCTTTTTTTATGTAAGAACTTGTAATACTCTCTTCACTGGTGAACGGAGACATTGAGTATGCGCCGGGAAGGTCAACAGCAATCAGCTGCTCGCCACCGGAATACGCTTTCTTGATAGCGTGTTCTTTTTTGTCTACAGTAACACCTGCCCAGTTGCCGACCCTTTCATTACTGCCGGTAAGAGCATTATACATTGTGGTTTTGCCTGAATTCGGATTGCCTGTTAAAGCAATTCTCATAAACTTTTTTCCTCCTTGATAATAAATCTATTATAGAATATAAATTATACACTTGCGGTTAGCATGGGCTAACTCTTTGAGTAAAAAAACAATCAACTTACCGTTGCCTGTTAATTTTATATAAAGTAATTATATAATAATTGCTTCAGCAAGCTGATTATCGATGTTATATCTTCCGTCCTTGATTGCAACAACGCAACCACCTTTAAGATGACGCACAACAGTTATTTTTTCACCACTGTAGCATCCGAGGGAAAATAAAAAAGCATCGAGTTCTTCATCATCTGTTTCAATTTTTTTTATGATATATTCTATTCCGTCCTGAGCTTCTTTTAAATTCATTAATATATCCTTCTTCTGAATCATATCATAACAAATACAAGTTAGCATCCACTAACCTGAATTATTATATACGATTAAATCCGAATTGTCAACAGTTTTTTTTAAAAAAAATTATTTTTGGTTATTTAGACAATATTTGTCATAATAAAACAAAAAACATATTGCATTATATCTAATACATATATATTCTACAATAAATAACGGTATGCTCCCGTAGACGAAAGCATACCGTATAACTTTGATTAACAATAGACGAAAGTCGGTTCGTTTGCTTTGAGGGATACGTTCCATTCTTTATCAGAAGAAACGACCCTGAGGATCATATCCTCGGGAGAAGTCAATTCAAATGAAGAAAGTTTTCCGCCAGACCATTCAAAGCTTACAAGAACACCGTCCTGAGCGTGGAAATTGCTGACTTTGCCGTTTTTCCAATATTCGGGCAAAGCGGGAAGAATACTGAGATGATCTCTTCTCGACTGCATAAGCATTTCACAAACGCAAGCCGTGCCGCCCATGTTGCCGTCGATCTGGAATATCCTCGGAGGATGAAGATCCAGAAGTGAATCTGTTGCAAAATCACCTATAAGGGCTGTAAAATGATCCCAGACATCCGAACTTCTACCAAGACGAGCCATCAGACAAGCCACCCATGAACGGCTCCAGCCCGTATGTCCACCGCCATGACTCAAACGAATATCAAGAGATTTTTCTGCAGCCTTCCATTCTGTGCTGTTCGGTTCGAAAAGCTGAGCAGGATAAAGTCCATAAAGATGAGAAAGGTGTCTGTGACCCGGTTCAGGTTCAACACGCTCTTTATCCCATTCATTAAGTCTGCCCAGGCTATCTGTTGAAAGCTTCGGCAAACGTTCAACCATACCGCGCCATTTTTCAACTTTGTCTGCATCTATATTTAATATATCCGCACATTCTGCTGCATTTGTAAGGAGCTCTGTTGCAAGTTCAATATCCATTGCACTGTTAACACAGATAGAAACTGGATAATTGCCTGTTCCTTCAAATCTGTTTTCGGGAGACTGAGAAGGCATGATCCAAAGCTCATCCCCCACTTCAACAAGATAATCCTCGTAAAATTCAGATGCGAGTTTAAGGAAAGGATAGCAACGTTCTTTTAAGAACTGAACATCTTTAGTATGCCGCCAATGCATAAACATATGCTGAGCAAGCCATGGAGTTGCCCCTATCCAGGTTGCCCAACCGGGAGCTTCGGGTGTAGAACGTCCCCAAATATCAGATGTTATACAAAATGAAACCCCTTTACAGTTATAGAGTCTCTTTGCAACTTCTTTAGCATACGGAACATGATGTTCAATAAAATTAAACATTGTATTCGCAGCATGCTTCATACCGAGGACTTCAACAAACCAATAACACATCTGAAGATTTACATCGAGATGATAGTCTGAATCCCATGGCGGCTGAAGTTCCTCGTTCCACTTACCCTGTAAATTTAACGGAAGTTCGCCTGATGAACCGCTCGCCATAAGATATCTGCCATATTCAAAATAAAGCAATGGCAAAGATG
>CAJGDF010000080.1 GCA_904502105.1 uncultured Clostridia bacterium | reverse complement strand
TATTTAATACATATATTATCATCGAGCAGGAAGATGAACTTGTTTTTATAGATAAACATGCTCTTCACGAACGAATGATTTTTGAAAAATTAAGATCTCGTGATTTTATAGAAGTTCAAACAATGTTAATTCCAAAGCTTTTGTTTTTATCTGAGAACGACAGTACTGTTCTTATTGAAAATAAAGAGGAATTGAAAAAAATAGGTTTTGATCTTGAAGATTTTGGCGGAAGTATTATGCTCAGAGAAATTCCATCAGTTATTGAATCTGCGGATGTCGAGGTATTACTCACAGAAATAGCTTCCGATCTCAGGTTAAAACCGACTGTGGATAAAGATCTTTTAGATAAGTTTCTTTATAATATTGCATGTAAAGCTGCAATAAAAAGTGGAGGCAGAAGCTCCGAAAAAGAGCTCAGAAACCTCATTGATGAATATTTGAAAAAGAAAAATACGTTAAAGTATTGTCCGCATGGCAGACCTATTGTTTTTACATTAACAGAGAAAGCAATAGAAAAACAGTTTAAAAGAATTGTGGGGTAGGGAAATGGATAAAGTAGTTGTTATCGTGGGACCTACCGCCAGCGGAAAAACAGCTCTTTCGGTAGAATTAGCGAAACGTTTTAATGGTGAGATCGTATCTGCAGATTCCATGCAAATATATCGTGGAATGGATATAGGAACAGCGAAGGTCACAGAAGAAGAAAAACAAGGCATAGTTCATCATCTTATTGATATTATAGACCCTTCAGAAGAATTTTCTCTTGCGGAATATCTTGAACTTGCAAAAAAGACCGTAAAGGATATTATTTCAAGAGGAAAAACGCCTGTCATTGCCGGTGGAACCGGTTTGTATGTAACATCTTTTACAGATAATGTTAAATTAAGTCCCACCAAAGCTGATCCCGAATATAGGGCTTTTTTAACAGAATACGCAAAACTAAACGGTACAAGGGCACTGCATGAATTATTGCGTCCGATTGACAACGAATCATATTTAAGATTGTTTGATAACGATGTTAAACGAATTTCCCGCGCGCTTGAAATTTACAGAAGTTCAGGAAAAACAATAGCAGAGTTTAACAAAGAATCGAAACAGGATCCTGAATTTGAATTTTTGAAATTCGGTCTTAATTGTGAGGACAGAGATTTTCTATATTCAAGGATAAACCGAAGGGTAGATATAATGCTTGAACAAGGTCTTCTTGATGAAGTGAAAAGAATTTTTGAACAGGATCGATCCGGAACAGCTCGTCAAGCAATCGGATACCGTCAGTTTGAAGATTATTTTGAAGGGAAAATAACCCTTGATCAGGCTGTCGAAATTGTAAAACAAGAAAGTCGAAGATACGCAAAAAGGCAGTTAACCTGGTTTAAACGTGATAAAGACATAATTTGGCACAATATTGATGAAAATAATTCGGAAGAAATTCTGAATTCTTGCGTAAAACATATGGAAAAATTCTTAAAAGTATGATATAATATAAGATAATGAAATAGAATGGAGGAAAATGATAATGGATAACACAACAAACACAAATAACACGATTAATGAAGAATCGTATTCTCAAGATAACCTTAAAACAAAAAATATTAATCTCCAGGATCTTTTTCTGAATATTGCCCGTAAAGAAAAAACGGTTATAACCATTTTTTTAATGAACGGATTTCAACTCAAAGGTATAGTTAAAGGATTTGACACTTATGTTGTTTTGTTTGAATCCGAAGGTAAAATCAATATGGTTTACAAACATGCCATTTCAACGATTCAACCGTCAAAACCCATTAATATCTTCTCTTAATCAATGAATTCAAAAATACTGTTCAATGTTTTATTCTACGCATTTGCAATAATTTTAGCTATATATTTTATTGTAAGCATATTTTCATCTTCTGTTTTTACACAGACGATCTCATCTGATATTGTTGAAATTTCATCGGTCGATGATTATATCGTTATTGACGGTATAGCCTTGAGAAATGAAACCTTACTCATGGCAGATAGTTCATTCCAGTCCATAAGATATATGCAGGAAGACGGCTCAAGAATTGCAAAGAATTCTATCTATGCATATTACAATGAACAAGGAATTTCAAATGATCAAGCAGTAAAGCTTTCAAACTTAAACAGAAAATTATCCCGTTTAAACGATACAATAGGTAAGAGCACTCAATATGACATTTTTACTGTAGAACAAAACATTAAAGATTCCATTATATCATATCTCAACAGAAAGCATAATGATGAATTTTCAAATT
The DNA here is from genome assembly GCA_904502105.1 of uncultured Clostridia bacterium. Classification (GTDB taxonomy): domain Bacteria; phylum Bacillota; class Clostridia; order Oscillospirales; family UBA644; genus HGM12619. Next base: position 5,488 of record CAJGDF010000080.1, on the reverse strand, counting down.
CATCTTATGAATTTAGCAGTGTTCAGACTGCATTTGACCAAAGACTTTTACAGCAAGAAGGTTCTTCTTATATAAAAGAAGTTATTAAGTCAATAAAAGGAGAAATTTCTCAGATCAACGCAGAAAGCGGTCTTTCAGAAAAAACATTGTATGCTCCGAGTGCAGGATATTTCTATTCGAAAACTGACGGATATGAATATATAAATATGGAAGATTATGAAAATCCAACAATTGCCTCATTTAATTCTTTGATGCAGTTAACTAAAGACAATGTATCAAATTTATGCGTGGGTAAAATCCAGCATTATTCATATTGGGCGTTTGTTTCTTCTATCCCTTCAGAATACGTCGCAGATCTCTATGTTGGTAAAACGGTTTATTTGGAATTTAATATCCCTGATGTTGGATCTAAGAAGATTTCGACTACCGTTGAATATATTTCAAGAGCTCAGGATGGACGAAACGCCGTTAGATTCAGATGCGGAACATTAACCGCTGATCTGTTTGGTTTAAGAAAAGAAAGTCCTCATATGATTTTAAAAACATATACTGGACTTAATGTTAAAAACGAAGCATTACGTGTCGTTGACGGGCAAACAGGTGTATATGTAATATCTGCTCAGCGTATTATTTTTAAACCAGTTGATGTCATCTATGTTTCAGACGAGTTCTCTTTGGTTTCATCAAAAGCAAATACCGGAGACCGCGTGTTGAAGGCGAAAGATGAGATTATTATTGGGGGAAAGGATCTTTTTGACGGAAAGATCGTAAATGTTACAAAATATGATTAAACATAATTATGAAGAGATAAGAAAACGTATCTCGGAATATGTTGATCCGAATGCAATATCAATTATAGCTGTTACAAAATATCAAACCGTTGAAGCAGCAAATGAAGCAATAGCGTGCGGAATAACCGAAATAGGGGAGAATAAGGTTCAGCAATTATGTGAACGTGATAAACTTTTACTTCCCGCAAAGCGTCATCTTATCGGACATCTTCAAACAAACAAAGTAAAACAGGCAGTTTCTGTTGCAGACTTGATTCAATCTGTTGATTCTGAACGAGTTGCGGTTGAGATTTCCAAACAAGCAGGAAAGATCAATAAAATTCAAGAGGTATTGATTGAGGTTAATATTGCTGCAGAAGAAACCAAAACAGGTGCAACGCTTGATGAATTTAAAAATATAATTCAGACATGCGGTTCTTTGCCTAATATTTTAGTTAAAGGTCTTATGGCAGTAATGCCGATTTCTGCAGATGAATTTCATTTTGAACACATGTATAATTTATTCTGTGAAACGGCAGACATGAAATATACAAACACACAAATACAAACTCTGTCTATGGGAATGTCAAATGATTATCTGACAGCTGTAAAACACGGCTCAAATATGATCAGAGTTGGTAGAAGCCTCTTTTTATGAAGAGTTAAGACATAAAGAAAGTTGAAAGGAAGACAACACAATGGGTATTTTTAAAAAATTATTCCCTGATGACACTATGAACGATGAGGAGATGCCTGTTCTTCAGGGTTATCAAGATGCTGACGAACCTGATGACGGTTATAAACCAAAGCCTCAATTTGTTCTTGCTAAACCTGAAAAAAGAGAAGATCTTATAGGTATTGCGGATAGCCTTCTTGACAGAAAAACAGTTATTTTAAATCTTGAATATGTTCCGAACGAAACACGTAGATTCGTTGATTTTCTCAGCGGTGTTGCTTATGCTCTTAACGGTCAGGTAAAGAAAGTAGCTGTACATACTTTTCTTATTATTCCCGGTGGACTTGATGTGTCCGGAGATATATTCGACGATATCGAAAGTGAATTAAATTTCTGATAAAATGCAATTAAATTCTGATCCGATTTTTGAATCTCATATTCGCGATTTAATCAATAAATCAAAAAAGATAGGACGTCCTGTTTTTTCTAAATTTTTAAATGATAAAGAACGGATAACTGCGGAAAGAGTTGCAAACAGTTTATCGTGTCAATATTTATTATTTGGCGGATATCCCGATGCTGACAATGTAATGTTTTCCGTATATATTGAAGACGAGCCGTTGACATCTGATTTTCCAATAGTATGTTTAAAGATCAACATTACAAACAAAAATGCTGATTTGAAACATAGTGACTATATGGGTGCAATAATGGCTCTTGGAATCAATAGAGATATTTTCGGTGATATAATTTCATATCCCAATACAGCCTATGTTTTCGTCTTAGAGTTGATGGCAGATTATTTAATTGATAACCTGACAGATATAGGACGTGAGAAGTGTTTTGTTACAGCGGAAGATAAAACATTTACACCCGATGTTAAAGATAAATTTTCAGATCAACAAATTATTATTGCATCTGACAGACTTGATTGCTTTCTTTCTGCATTGTGTCGTCTTTCAAGAGAAAAAAGTATTGAAACAATCAAGAAACGTTTGGTTTATGTTAACGGAACAGAGGTAATAAATCCTTCAAAAAAAATAAATGAAGGAGATAAGCTTGTTATCCGCGGTTATGGTAAATATATTATCGGTCCGTGTGACGGTAAAACACATAAAGATCGGTTAAAAGTTAAAGTAAAAAAATATAATTGATATAATTAAGGGGTGCACTCATGATAACGCCAAAAGAAATCGAAATGAAGGAATTTTCAAGAACTAAAGTTGGTAGTGGTTATAAACCTGAAGAAGTTGATGAATTCCTCGACAGAATTATGGCAGATTACGAATCTCTTCTTGAAGAAAGAGAAATGCTCAACAAACGTATTTCTTATCTCAACGAGAAGCTTGATAAGGTTCGTGAAGATCAGGACAAGATGCGTTCTAGTGTTGTAAACAACCAAAAATCATATGATGATATGATGGGTACAGCAAGAAGAAAAGCAGATAAACTCGTTGCAGATGCTCAGGATTATGCAAAGAGACTTATTGAAACAGCAAAAGAAGAAGCAGATCGTCAGCAGCAGGTCAAAACACAACTTACTGCTGAGGTTGAATCTTTTAAAGCAAAGCTTCTTGGTATTTATGAAAATCATGTAAAGCTCATTTCAACTATTCCTGTTTTCAAGAGAGATGATGAAGAATACAGTTCTGAAACTCTTGAAATGCTTAAAGTTGCAACTGCGGATGTTAACTTTACATCTGAACCTTCATATGTAGAAGAACCTGTTGCTCCTGTTAAGGAAGAAACAGTTGAAGAAGATGATTTTGACATTGAAGATGATGCAACTCTTGTAATGCCTACAATTCGTTCCGAAAAAGAACAGTACACGGAATCTTCCCGTTTACGTAGAAATACAAAAAAATATGATGATGACATCGATGATCTTGATGATGAAGATGATGAAGATATCGATGATACCAGCGAAAACGACAGTCAGATAAAAGGTCTCTTCTCTTCTGAAAAGAAGAAAAAATCATTGTTTGGCGGCAAGAAGAAATCAAGACTCTTCAGTCGCGATGACGATGATGATGAAGATGACGATGACGACGATGAAGATGATGAAGACTAAAAAAGGGGTTTCAGTTTAAATATGGATTATAATAAGACGCTTAACCTTCCTGCAACAGACTTTCCGATGAGAGCATCTCTCCCTCAGAGAGAGCCTTCTATGCTTGATGCATGGAATGATGCAGGCGTATATGAAAAACTTATCGAACTTAATAAAGATAAACCTGCCTATGTTCTCCACGATGGTCCTCCGTTCTCCAACGGAAACATTCACATGGGTACCGCGATGAACAAAGTACTTAAAGACTTTGTAAACAGATACAAATGGCTTTCGGGGTATAAAGCTCCTTACCGTCCGGGTTGGGATAACCACGGTATGCCTATTGAAAGTGCTATTATCAAGAAGAATAAGCTGGACAGAAAAAATATGTCTATTCCCGAATTCAGAACAGCATGTGAAAAATTTGCTTCTGATTTTGTTGACATCCAGAGAAATCAGTTTATCCGTCTTGGTGTTCTCGGTGATTGGTTTAATCCTTATCTTACAATGGACCCCAAATTCGAAGCTCGTGAAGTTAAAGTTTTCGGTGAGATGTATAAAAAGGGGTATATCTACAAAGGTCTTAAACCTATTTATTGGTGCCCTGTAGATGAAACTGCTCTTGCAGAAGCTGAAATAGAATATAAGGATGATCCCTGCACCTCTATTTACGTTAAATTTAACGTAAAAGATGATAAAGGAAAGCTTTCCGCTTATGGCGATCTTTCCAAAATGTATTTCATTATTTGGACAACAACAACCTGGACTCTTCCCGGTAACCTTGCTATTGCACTTCATCCGTTTGAAAGTTATGTTCTCGTAAAAGCAGAAAACGGCGAAATGTATATTGTTGCCGAAGCTCTTATGAGAAAGACAATGCAGGCAGGTAAGATCGAAAATTACGAAGTTGTTGCAACCTTTGTTGGTTCCGATTTTGAATATATGACTGCTCAGCATCCTTTCCTTGACAGAGACAGTCTTCTTGTTACTGCTGATTATGTAACTATGGAAAGCGGTACAGGTTGTGTTCATACTGCTCCCGGTTTCGGTGTTGATGACTACAAGACCGGCAGACGTTATAATCTTGATATGATCGTTCCTGTTGACGATAAAGGCCGTCAGACCGCAGATGCAGGTAAATTTGCAGGAATGAGATATGATGAATCCAACAAAGCTATATACGATGATCTTGTTGCTACCAATTCTCTTTTTGCAAGCGAAGAGATCACTCACACATATCCGCATTGTTGGAGATGTAAAAATCCCATAATTTTCAGAGCAACACCTCAGTGGTTCTGTTCTGTTGAATCGTTTAAAGATGAAACCGTTAAAGCATGTGAAGATGTTACATGGCTTCCTGCTTGGGGTGGTGAAAGAATCACTCAGATGGTTAGAGAAAGAGCAGACTGGTGTATTTCTCGTCAGCGTCATTGGGGTCTTCCTATTCCCGTTTTCTACTGTTCTGATTGTGGCAAGCCTGTTTGTACAGACGAAACAATAAATGCTGTTTCTGACATGTTTGCAGAACTTGGTTCTAACTCTTGGTATGAGAAAGATGCTGCTGACATTCTTCCTAACGGATTTAAATGTCCTCACTGTGGCGGAGTTCATTTTACTAAAGAGACAGATACTCTCGATGGTTGGTTCGATAGTGGTTCTACCCATTTTGTTTGTCTTGAAGATGATGAAGATGCTACATGGCCAGCTGATATGTACCTTGAAGGTGCTGACCAGTACCGTGGTTGGTTCCAGTCTTCTCTCCTTACTGCTGTAGGTGCAAAAGGGCAGGGTGCTCCTTATAAAACTGTTCTTACTCATGGTTGGGTAGTTGACGGTGAAGGTAAGGCAATGCACAAATCTCTCGGTAACTCTATAGCTCCCGAAGAAATTATCAAACAGTACGGTGCTGATATTCTCAGACTTTGGGTTTCTTCATCAGACTACAGAGTTTACTTTCGTGTGTACGATAATATCTTCAAGCATCTTTCTCAG
>CAJGDF010000079.1 GCA_904502105.1 uncultured Clostridia bacterium | reverse complement strand
TCTATATTCAACGAAGAAAAGAAATTCTTCGACACAAAAGACCGTCTGGGCAGAGAGTCGGAGCGTTTAACTATCAAGAAAACCGCACTGAAGGAGGACATTTCTTCCGTTTCAATGAAAATTTGGGACGAATATGAAATGACCATGACCGAAGCGGAGGAATTTGCGAAAGAAAACGTTCCCGAAGATCTTGAAAATTCCCGCAAACGTGTTTCCGAGCTGAAAAATCAGATCAAAGCACTCGGAAGCGTAAATATAGACGCAATAGAAGAATTTGCGCAGGTAAAAGAGCGTCATGATACTCTTGAACAGCAGACAAAAGACCTTATTTCGGCAAAAGAGTCGCTTGAAAAGATAATCGAGCAGCTCGTAAAAGAAATGACAGAGATCTTTGATGTTCAGTTCAAGAAAATAAACGAGGAGTTCTCACGAGTTTTCAAAGAGCTTTTCGGCGGCGGCACAGCACGTTTAACACTCACGGAGCCAGACGATCCGCTTGAATCGGGCGTTGAGATATACGTAGCGCCCCCTGGCAAAGTTATCAAGCATCTTTCGTCGCTTTCGGGCGGTGAACAGTCACTTACTGCGATCGCACTGTACTTTGCGCTTATGAAGGTACGTCCGTCACCGTTCTGTCTGCTCGACGAGATCGAGTCGGCGCTTGACGATGTTAACGTAACAAGATACGCTCAATATTTAAAAAATCTTTCAGATAAAACGCAATTTTTGCTCATCACTCATCGCAGAGGCTCAATGGAAGCGGCTGACAGACTTTACGGCGTTACGATGAGAGAAAAAGGCATTTCAAAAATACTCACGATAGACGTTAACGAAGTGGAAGAAAACGTCTGATAAATCAATTTACGGAGGAAAAACATGGGTTTTTTCGATAAAATCAAAGCCGGACTTACAAAAACAAAAGAAAATATACAAAACAGCCTTAACGGAATTTTTGCGACATTCAGAAAGGTTGACGAAGAATTTCTCGATGAACTTTTAGAGCTTTTGCTCCTTTCCGACGTTGGATTCGAAACTGCGGAAAGCATAATCGACGAGCTTCGAAGCAAGGCAAAGCTTGAAAAAATTGAAGATGCAAATGTATTAAAAACGGTTCTGCGCGATATAATTGCAGAGAAAATGACCGGCGGCAACGAGCTTAATATCAACACATCGCCGTCTGTTATAGTTGTTGTGGGTGTAAACGGTGTTGGCAAAACAACGACGATCGGCAAGCTTGCAAACAACCTGAAAAACGAAGGCAAAAAAGTTATTATTGCAGCGGCAGACACATTCAGAGCGGCCGCTATCGAGCAGATCGAGATATGGGCACAGAGAGCCGATATTGAAATAGTTAAGCATCAGGACGGCTCAGACCCTGCGGCTGTTGTTTACGATGCGGTTCAGGCGGCAAAGGCAAGAAATGCAGACGTTGTTATATGCGACACTGCGGGCCGTCTTCACAATAAAAAAGGTCTTATGGATGAGCTTTCAAAGATCACGAGAGTTGTTTCAAAAGAGCTTCCCGATGCGGACAAAGAAATTCTTCTTGTTCTTGATGCAACAACAGGTCAGAATGCTATTGTTCAGGCAAAAGACTTTAAAGAAGCAACAAATATTACCGGCGTTGTTTTAACAAAGCTTGACGGCACGGCCAAAGGCGGCGTTACGATCGCTGTAAGAGATGTTACGGGAGTTCCGATAAAGCTGATAGGTGTCGGTGAAAAGATCGACGATCTCCAGCCGTTCTCCCCCACCGCTTTTGCGAGCGCACTGCTCGACATGGAGGATAAATAACCTTGGCAAAAAAAACATATGACGACAACAGTATAAAATCCCTCAAAGGTGCAGACCGAGTACGTCTGCGCCCGTCGGTAATCTTCGGTTCTGACGGACTTGAAGGATGCGAGCATGCGTTCTTTGAAATTCTTTCAAACTCCATCGACGAATTCAAAGAAGGTCACGGCGAAAAGATCATTGTAACTTACCACAACGACAAAAGCATTGAAATTCAGGACTTTGGCCGAGGTGTTCCCGTTGACTGGAACGAAAAAGAAAAGGCATATAACTGGGAACTGCTTTTCTGCGAGATGTATGCAGGCGGTAAATACGACAATGCGGATGCGGGAAGCTACGAATATTCTCTCGGTCTTAACGGTCTCGGTCTTTGCGCTACACAGTATGCGTCCGAATATATGGAAGCTGAAATCTTCAACGGAACGTACTCTTACAATCTTGCGTTCAAACGCGGAAAGCCTGTAAAACGCAACAAAGAAGAGCAGCTCGGCAAAGCGGAAAGCAATCACGAATCGGGTTCAAGAATCAAATGGCGTCCCGATAAAGATGTTTTTACCGATATAAACATTCCGCGTGAATATTTTTCCGAAACTATAAAAAAACAGGCTGTCTGCAACGCGGGGCTCACAATTCTTTTCCGTTGGCAGAGAGAAGACGGCGAATTTGAAGAAGAAACGTACCTTTACGAAAAAGGTATCGAGGGCTATCTTGAAGAATGCATCGGTGTTGATGCAATGACTTCTATTCAGTCTATTTCTGCAGAGCGCAGAGGTAAAGACAGAGAAGATAAGCCCGAATATAAAGTTAAGCTGAATGTTGTTTTCTGCTTTTCGAACACAAAGCAGATGATCGAATATTACCACAACTCAAGTTTTCTTGAATACGGCGGTTCTCCGGACAAAGCGGTAAAGAGCGCATTCGTTTACGCAATAGACGCTCATTTAAAACAGAACAACAAATATCTCAAAAACGAGAGCAAGATAACATTTCTTGATGTTTCGGACTGTCTTGCACTGATCTCAAACTCACAGTCCACCATAACATCCTACGAAAACCAGACGAAAAAAGCGATAAACAACAAGTTCATTCAGGAATGTATGACCGAATTTTTAAAACATTCCCTTGAAGTTTATTTTATAGAAAACAAGCAGGAAGCAGACAAGATCGCGGAACAGGTCCTTATCAACAAGAGAAGCCGTGAAAATGCCGAAAAAACAAGACTCAACATCAAAAAGAAGCTCACAAGCGACATGGATATATCGAACAGAGTTGAAAAATTCGTTGACTGCCGTTCGAAGAATTCCGCGGAACGCGAGCTGTATATCGTTGAGGGTGACTCTGCGTTGGGTTCTGTTAAACTCGCAAGAACGGCTGAATTCCAGGCAATAATGCCTGTTCGAGGAAAGATACTCAACTGCTTAAAGGCAGATTACTCCAAAATTCTCAAAAGCGAGATCATAACCGACCTTATAAAGGTTCTCGGCTGCGGCATAGAGATTTCGGCTCACGGTAAAAAGCTTGCGGAATTCAACCCCGAAAACTTACGTTTTCATAAAATAATAATCTGTACCGATGCCGATGAAGACGGTTATCAGATCAGAACGCTCATTCTTGCAATGCTTTACCGACTCACCCCCTCTCTTATTGCCGACGGTAAGGTTTACATTGCAGAATCTCCGCTTTACGAGATAACCTGCAAAGACAAAACAATGTTTGCTTACACAGACAGAGAGAAAAATGAGATAGTATCAAAGCTCACGGGCAAGGTATCCGTTCAGAGATCAAAAGGTCTCGGTGAAAACGACCCCGAGATGATGAAGCTTACAACAATGGATCCCGCGACACGTAAGCTCATAAAGGTTATGCCTGAAGACGAAGAACCGACAGAAATAATGTTCAACACCCTTCTCGGCAACGACCTTGATGCAAGAAAAGAATTTATTGCGGAACACGGACCGAGATACCTCGAACTTGCGGATATTTCTTAAAATAAGGAACGATTAAAATGAAAAAATATATACTTTTTGACCTTGACGGAACACTTACCGACCCTGCAGACGGTATAATCAAATCAATAAAATATTCTTTGAACAAGCTTGATATTGCAGAATACGACGAAAGCATCCTCACCCAGTTTATCGGTGCGCCTCTCGCAAAGGCATACGCTAAATATTTCGGATTTGACGAAGAGAAGGCTAAATATGCCGTAAGTCTTTACAGAGAATATTTCAACGAAAAAGGCATTTTTGAAAATTATATTTACAACGGCATTCCCGAGCTTCTCGAAAAGCTTTACAATGACGGATACACTCTTGCCGTTGCAACTCTCAAGCCCACAGAAGCGGCAAAGAGAATTCTCGCGCATTTTGATCTTGCGAAATATTTCACTGTTGTTGCAGGCAGTGATCCGACAAAGACAAGCGAAACCAAGGCAGATATAATTGCAAACGCAATAAATATGTTAAACATTGAAGATAAGTCTCTTGCGGCAATGGTAGGCGACAGAGAGCATGATATGTTCGGTTCAACAGAAAACGGAATCGACAGCATCGGTGTTCTTTACGGCTACGGCGGCCAAGAAGAGCTTGCGAACGCAGGCGCGAAGATGATCGCAAAGACTGCGGCAGATGTTTATGACCTTATAAAGAACAAATAGGAGTAATCATGCAAAACCAGACGGAACAGCCCATAACCCGAACAATAGAAGAAAACTATATGCCGTACACGATGAGCGTTATCGTTTCGCGTGCGATCCCGGAGATAGACGGTTTCAAACCGTCACACAGAAAGCTGCTTTATACCATGTATAAAATGGGGCTTTTGACGGGTGCAAAGACGAAAAGTGCGAACATCGTCGGTCAGACTATGCGTCTTAACCCTCACGGTGATATGGCGATATACGAAACGATGGTCCGTCTTACGAGAGGCCACGATGCTCTTATATTGCCTCTTGTTGACTCTAAAGGTAACTTTGGTAAGCATTATTCGAGAGACACGGCTTTTGCGGCTCCGCGTTATACGGAAGCAAAGCTCGATCCGGTATGCGCTGAAATATTTGCAGACATAGACAAAGACGTTGTTGATTTTGTTGACAACTATGACGGCACAATGAAAGAGCCGACACTTTTGCCGACTACGTTCCCGAATATTCTTGTCAACCCCAATCAGGGTATTGCGGTAGGTATGGCAAGCACGATATGTTCGTTCAACCTTAACGAAATATGTGAAACTACCATAGAGCTTATCAAAAACCCCGATCATAATATAATGCTCACCCTCACCGCTCCCGATTTTACAACAGGCGGATTTTTGATCTATGACCAGGCACAGCTTCGAAAGATATACGAAACGGGCGTAGGTTCATTCAAGGTCAGAGCGAAATACAATTACGATAAAAAAGCTAACTGTATTGAAGTAACGGAAATTCCGTTTTCAACAACGATAGAAGCAATAATCGACAAGATCGTAGAGCTTGTTAAAGGCGGCAAGGTAAAAGAAATATCGAATGTACGAGATGAAACGGACATCAACGGCATGAAAGTTGCAATTGAGTTAAAACGCGGCGTTGATCCGGATAAGCTCATGCAGCGTCTTTACAAGCTGACGACACTCGAAGATTCTTTTTCTGCAAACTTTAACATCCTCATCGGCGGCAGACCGAGAACGATGGGTGTAAAGGAGATCCTTACCGAGTGGATCGCGTTCAGAACCGAATGCATAAAACGTGGCCTTTTCTACGATATAAAGAAAACAAGAGACAGACTTCATCTTCTTATCGGTCTTCAGAAGATACTTCTCGACATCGACAAGGCTATAAAAATCGTCCGTGAAACGGAAGAAGACAGCGAAGTTGTTCCCAACCTTATGATAGGCTTCGGAATAGATGAAATACAGGCAGAATTTGTTGCGGAAATAAAGCTCCGTAACCTCAACCGTGAATATATTCTCAATAAAACAGCCGAAATTGAAAAATTAACAAAGGCTATTGAGGATATGGAGAGCACGTTGAACTCCGCTTCCAAGCTCAAAAAAGTCATTATCTCTCAGCTTACCGCGATAATGAAAAAATACGGAAAGCCGAGAAGGACCGCGCTTCTTTACGAGGATGAGATAATTGAAGAGGAAGAAGAGATCGTTGAAGACGATTATCCCGTAACTGTGTTCATGACCCGTGACGGTTATTTCAAGAAGATAACGGCACAGTCACTTCGTATGTCGGGCGAACACAAGCTCAAAGAGGGCGACGAGATACGTTTCACAATGGAAGCAATGAATCTTTCACACCTCCTTGTTTTCACGGATAAATTCCAGGTCTATAAAGCCCGTGCATGCGATTTTGACGATACAAAAGCCTCTGTTTTAGGTGACTTCCTGCCCCAGAAGCTCGGCATGGACGACGGAGAAACACCTATTTTCATCACGGCAACAACAGACTACAAGGGTCACATTCTTGCATTCTTTGAAAACGGCAAGTGCGCAAAGGTCGATATGGCATCTTACGAAACAAAGACTAACCGTAAAAAGCTCATAAATGCTTATTCAGACCAGTCTCCGCTTGTTGCGATGTTTGCAATAACAGAAGAAAAGCTTTTTGTTTTAACAGCCTCAAACGGACGCTGCCTTATCGTTGACAGCGGTGCAATAAGCGAAAAAACTACGAAAAACACTGCAGGCATAAACGTAATGACTCTCAAATCAAAGAGTGTTCTTACAGATGTTGTGCCGTACACAGACGGAATGTTCGAGGATCCGAACAGATACAGAACAAAGAACATTCCCGCAGCGGGCGCTTTCTTCAAAGAAGGCGACGAATCCCCCGCACAGATAAAATTGATATAAAGCTAAAGAGCAAATACAGAAAATACTGTATTTGCTCTTGTTTTATAGGGAGTATGAAGGAGACCTGTAAAAATCGGTCATTGCCTTGGTTATAAGCTTCTGACCTTCACTGTTGGGATGAATGCCGTCTGTACAAAGAAGATCCGCATAATTATGCTTGTCAAGGAAATATGATCGAACATCTATAAATAACGAATTTGTTTTATAAGCGATTTTGGAAATAGCGTTTGAATAAAGCTCCTGAAAACGGTATATCATTTGAACATCTCCGAGCCATTTGAGGATATTTGCCGCCGAAAGCCCGTCTTTTGTTATCCAGTTAAGATATTTTTGAGCATCAATAGGAGGCAAAGACATAATGATCGGGGTTGCTCCGACATTTTTTACCGCTTCGATAATATCAAGATAAGTTTTCTCAAAAATCTTCAGCGGAGTTACGGGGTCATGGTGAAGCTCCGGATTTTCGGAGATGTCCTTCCAGGAAAAATTACAGTCGTTTCCGCCATATTCAATAAGAACATACCCTTCCCCTACCTTGCCTTTTTCGATTGCGGAATTAACAAGCTTGGAACCTTTTGCAACAGTACAACCAAAAACAGATCTGTTATTTACATCTATATTCATCTCTTTTGCAAATTCCGTGCTCGGTGCCGAAGAAGAAAGGACATACCGTTGGGTGTTATCGTCAAGAAGAACACCTTTCATTATTGAATCCCCGAAGATTTCGAGGTTTAAACTATCATACATTATTTTATCTCCACATCATCTGGTTCTTAAAACTATTATATCACGTGTTTATCAATATGTCAAGCCTTATTCATAATAAGTTTGTGAAGAATTTCAAAAAATTATTCCGAAAACATCTTCCATTTTACAAAAAAATGTGATATAATATAATAAACAAGAACAGATGTTATAAAACCGAAAAGCAGAAAGGCTGTTTCAATATAAATTATGGAAAATAATATAAAAAAACAAGAGTTAAATTCTCTTTTGATGAAATGGTGCGAGCAAATGCTGTCGTACCGAATACCGCGTTGGAACGAGCTTCCCGAAATAGAGCTTTATATGGATCAGGTAATAGCTCTTATGGAAAAATATCTCGGTGTATTTTATGATGAAGAAAACAAGACAATAACCCCTTCTATAATAAACAACTACGTAAAGCTCGG
>CAJGDF010000078.1 GCA_904502105.1 uncultured Clostridia bacterium | reverse complement strand
TCTTCAGCGGTTCTTTCACCAATGAGAATACCCCATTCCTTACGTATAAATTTAACGAGAGCTTCGTCAAATCTGTCACCAGCAACCTTTACGCTTTCGGAAACAACAACGTCACCCAAAGAAATGACCGCAATATCAGCAGTACCACCGCCGATATCTATAACCATTACACCTCTGGGTTTTGAGATATCTATACCAGCACCGATAGCGGCAGCCATCGGCTCTTCGATAAGCTCAACAGATTTTGCGCCGGCATTAAGCGCGGCATCCCTTACCGCACGTTCTTCAACCTCGTTAATTTTTGATGGAATACAAACAACGATGTTGGGACGGAAGATCGAATGACCGTTAACACGCTTAATAAAATACTTCAGCATACGTTCGGTCGTTTCATAGTCGGATATTACGCCGTCACGGAGAGGACGGATCGCGAGGATATTTCCGGGCGTACGACCCAACATCTCCTGAGCTTCGACACCAACTTTAAGAATTTTACCGGTTGTTCTGTCTATGGCAACAACCGACGGTTCGCGCAAAACGATACCTTTGCCTCTAACGTAAATCAGAACAGAGGCAGTTCCAAGGTCAATACCAATATTTTTTTCAAACATCTTTTAGTTCCTTTTGTGTGTTGTGTGTGTGATCGGAAGTTATTCCGATATGGGTGTTGTGTGTGTTGATAAGATATAATCTTTGATATTTTTTACAAAACAAGAAATAAGAGCCAAGGCTGCAGCGTAGTCAAAATAAAAATCAAAAACAAATGTGCCGAGCCATCCGACAAGAAGAATTGCGAAAATTGTCATATTTTCAATTGATGAATCCATTGTTTTTTTTGCGAAGATTTCGTCTGTATTTTCTTCTGAAAGCATAAGATCTCGCGCAGAAAGAAAAAGCAAAAGAAAGATAACGAATGTTAAAACAATGGGAAATACGATCCATGCCTGAGGACGAACGGCCGCATAATCAAGCTCCGAGATAAACATATAGCAAGAGTAGAATACAGTATATGCACAAACAAGGGCAAACGGAGCACTAACCATTGATTTTATCGATTTTTTTGAGTTTTCAATTATACTTGAAAGGCCTTTGAATATCAGAAAAACCCCGCAGACAATTAAGGTATAATACGAGCCTAAAATACCGACTGCAACCTGTCCGATACCAAGAATAAGATAAATAAGAAAACTTTTTTTCATAGATATGACCGTATTTTACCTCTCATTTTTATTTACAATTCTACATATATCATTATACTACAGAATCAACTTATTGTCAAGCGGTAAATTTCTTAATTTTGCTACTTGACTAAATTATTAAAATATATTATAATATAACATAGTATAAATTGGATTAATGTTATTTTTGAACGGATAAACTGCCGGTCAAATAACTTTACTGCAAGGAGACGAAAAAAATGTACGGAAAGATAAAAAAACTGATCTGCTGTCTGATAGTACTTTTCTCTATCACAGCAATGATCCCATTACAGGCATCTGCAATGCCGGATCCTATAACCGGTGGAGCATATGTACTGATGGACGCTGAAACGGGACAGGTTCTTGTTGAAAAGAATATGGATCAGAAATTATACCCCGCAAGTATTACAAAAATCTTGACAGTTCTTTTAGCTGTGGAAAATCTGAATCCCGAAGCAGTTGTAACTGTTTCATCAGATGCAACAATATTGGATAAAGACAAATATTCAGACAGCATGCATATCGCACTTACATCAGGTGAAAATATCAGAGTTGAAGATCTTATGAATGCAACAATGATCGAATCGGCAAACGATGCTGCAAACTGTCTTGCAGAAGCAGTTTCGGGAACAAACGAAGCTTTTGCCCTGCTTATGAATGAAAGAGCTGTTCAGCTCGGCGCAAAGAACACAAACTTTACAAACCCTCACGGTCTTCCCGATGAAAATCATGTTACAACTGCTTACGACATGGCTCAGATAACAAGATTTGCAATCACAAACGATGCTTTTCTGAAGATCTTTTCCACTGTTATTTACGATATTCCCCCGGATAACAAAAAGACAGAAGTTCTTACCATTTCCAACAGATTCTCAATGCTCAAAAAAAATGATCCGACATATTACGAGGGAATCGTAGGCGGTAAGACAGGTTATACCGTTCCCGCAGGCTACACAGGTGTTGCAGTTGCAAAAAGAGGCGATAAAACTCTCATAGCCGTCGTTATGGGTTCAACCTCAGGAGCAAACAGATTTGCAGATCTCAAAACTATTCTCGATTACGGATTTAATAATTTCGTTAGAACATCGATTACGACAAACAATGTAAAACCCACGGTTTCTCAGGTAATAGAAAACGATAAAATCGTTGCTACTGTAGCAATAAATCCTGCGTCCGATATGTATTATCTCAGACATTCATCTGTTTCCGAATCTGAAATTCTATTCACAACAGATATTAAAGATTCTTACAGTTGGTACGATATTAACCCGTCAGTAACACTCACAGTACCCGATAATACATATATGTATTCAAACATAGGTTCTTTTGAACTTACACATACAGAAAAACAGCTTACAAATCCTATTCCTGTTCAGGGAAGCGTTAATGAAGACGACAACAAAAACGAAAAAGATAAAGTTGTTAAAGACAAGAAGCCTTTACCGACAGGACTTAAGGTATTTCTCATAATAATCGGTTCGATATTTATTCTTATCGGTGCTCTCGTTATTCTTTTCTTTGTTTCAAATGCAAGAAGAAGAAAACGCGACAAGCTCAGAAGATTAAGACGTCAGGAGATGTATGAAAAATCCAGACGCGAAATGTTGGCAGCAAAAGAAAACGCTAAAAAATAAATAATAAAATTATAATAAGGTAGGATACAGAAAATGACAGACAAACTCAGAAACGAACAGATGGATATGCTTATTCAGGCAATTCTTTCTCTTAAAACTCCCGACGACTGCTATGCTTTCCTTGAAGACCTCTGCACTGTCTCCGAATTAAAGAGTATGGAACAGAGATTTACAGTTGCACGCATGCTTACAGACGGTATGCAGTATGCCGAAATAGTCGGAAAGACCGGCGCTTCAACAGCAACAATATCCAGAGTTAACAGAGCTCTTATGTACGGCGCAGACGGATATCAGAAAGTTATAAAGAAAATCAAAGAACAGTAATATAAAAATAAAACACGGTCATACATATATAAATAACAAGAATATAAAGATAAAACGCATCGGAGAATAAATGGAAATTCTTTTACAAATAATTTACACAATACTTGTCCTTGGAGCACTTATTTTCATCCATGAGTTCGGTCATTTTATTACAGCAAAGCTTTCAGGAGTAAAAGTCAACGAATTCGCATTGGGAATGGGGCCCACCCTTCTTAAAATTCAAGGCAAAGAAACAAAATACGCATTAAGACTTTTTCCCATAGGCGGCTTTGTGGCAATGGAAGGCGAAGACGAGGAAAGTGAAGACGAAAGAGCTTTTGGCAAAAAAAATGTTTGGAAAAGAATGATCATAGTCGTAGCAGGCGCTGCTATGAACCTGATTCTCGGATTTGCAATAACAACCGCTCTTGTAATAATGTCTGTTGCGCTTCCTTCAACAACCGTAGGCGCTTTTGCTGACGGAGCTGTTTCAGAGCAGACAGGACTTCAGGTTGGAGATAAAATTGTTGAAATAAACGGCAGAAGTATCAGCATCTACACAGATATTGCTACCGCGTTTTCTGTTGCTTACAATGAAAACACTCTTGACATGAAAGTTGTAAGAAACGGTGAAACAGTTTTACTTGAAAACGTTGAATTTCCGACATATACAGCAGCGGAAGGATTATCTTCACCGGACATTGATTTTAAAGTAAAAGCTGAAGAAAAGAATATTATGAATGTGTTAAAACATTCAATATTCAGGACAAAATCATTCGTAACTTTGATGTACGATACAATCATTGATATGATTACAGGCAGACTGTCTGTTAAATACGTATCGGGTCCTGTCGGAACATCAAACGTTATTTACGAGGCTGCTCAGTCCGGTTTTGAAACATTGCTTTCACTTGTTGCACTTATATCAATAAATCTTGCAGTTGTTAACTTACTACCCCTCCCCGCTCTCGACGGTGGACGGTTTGTTTTTCTGTTGATCGAATTGATTTTCAGAAAGAAAGTACCGCAGGATGTTGAAGCAACGATAAACTTTATCGGTCTTGCTGCTTTAATGATACTTATGGTTGTAATTGTCTTCAAAGACATATTTTTCCCGATAATTTAAAGGACAAATATAATGATATACAAAACCGTAAATGTCGGCGCTGTCACGGTAGGCGGCGCCGCTCCGATTTCAATACAGTCAATGTGCTCAATACCCTTTTCAAGATTTGACGAGCTTGTCCGTCAGGCAAAAGAACTTGAAGAGGCAGGATGCGAAATTCTCAGAGTTTCCGTTCCCGACAAGGAGAGCGCAGAGAAATTTGCATTGTTAAAAAAAGAACTTAAAATCCCACTTGTTGCGGATATACATTTTGATTACAGAATGGCTTTGGCATCTATTGATGCGGGAGCAGATAAGATCAGAATTAACCCCGGCAACATTGGCGAAGAGCATATAAAAAAAGTGGTGGAACGTGCCAAAGAAAGGAAAATACCTATTCGAGTTGGAATAAACAGCGGATCACTTGAAAAAGATATACTGAAAAAACACGGTTCACCTACAGCCGAAGCTCTTGCAGAGAGTGCAAAAAAGAACGTCAAACTATTGGAAGATCTCGATTTTTCGGATATGATAGTTTCGATAAAATGCTCGGATGTAAAAAAGACAGTTGATGCATACCGAATATTCGACAAAATAAACGAAGGAAGATATCCCTTGCATCTCGGTGTCACAGAAGCAGGCACACTTTCTTCGGGATTGATAAAAAACTCTGTTGGAATCGGTGCTCTGCTGCTTGACGGCATCGGAAGCACAATAAGATATTCCATTTCGGCTCCGCCTGTAGAGGAGATAATTGCGGCAAAAACATTATTACGTTCTCTCGGCCTCAGAAGAGAAGGAGTGGAAATCGTAGCATGTCCCACTTGCGGAAGAACAACAACTGATGTTATGGGGCTTGCCGCTGAGCTTGAAAAGAAGCTCTCCAATGTAAAAAAACATATGAAGATAGCTGTTATGGGCTGCGTTGTTAACGGACCCGGGGAAGCTGCAGAAGCAGATATAGGTGTTACGGGTGCAGACGGTAAATACGTTATATTCGCAAAAAATTCCGACGGTAAAACAGATATCGTTTTACGTGGAGCAGACAGACAGACAGCAACCGATTACATATTGAATGAATGTTATAAATAAAGAAAATTAAAAACAGAGAGGTATTAAAGATGGATCTTTCCGTAAATATAGCCGGTGTTACTCTTAAAAACCCCATTCTCACGGCTTCCGGAACATGCGGTTTCGGCAGAGAAATGAATGAAATATTCCCCATATCTGAGCTTGGCGGTATTGCAGGCAAGGGTATGACTCTTCTTCCCAAAGA
Source organism: uncultured Clostridia bacterium (assembly GCA_904502105.1). Classification (GTDB taxonomy): domain Bacteria; phylum Bacillota; class Clostridia; order Oscillospirales; family UBA644; genus HGM12619. The sequence goes on along the minus strand of CAJGDF010000078.1, from coordinate 2,307 downwards.
AGGTAATGACACACCGCGTATAGCCGAAACTCCTTCAGGCATGCTTAACGCGGTAGGTCTTCAGAATCCCGGCGTTGATTATTACATAGAACACGAACTTCCATTCATGAAACAGGCAGGCGCTACTGTTATTGCAAACATTGCAGGCAGTACAATCGACGATTACGTTGAAATTGCAAAACGTATCTCCCCTACCGATACCGATATGGTAGAAATGAATATTTCCTGCCCGAACGTTAAAAACGGCGGCCTTGCATTTGGTACAGATGCAAAGATCATAACAGAGATAACAAGACGAGTAAAGGACGTTTTACGTCAGCCTCTTATTGTTAAACTCTCCCCTAACGTAACAAGTATTACAGATATGGCTCTTGCTGCTGAAAGTGCCGGTGCAGACGCTGTTTCTCTTATAAACACTCTTCTCGGCATGAGAATTGATATCAAAACCGGCAAACCGATTCTTGCCAACACATTTGGCGGTCTTTCAGGCCCTGCAGTTCTTCCCGTTGCGATCAGAATGGTTTATCAGGTATCTCATGCGGTAAAAATCCCTGTAATCGGTATGGGCGGTATTATGAGTGCAGAAAACGTTCTCGAATTTATGTATGCAGGTGCAAGTGCTGTTATGGTTGGTACGGCATCTCTTATTGATCCCGCCGCACCGTACAAGATTCTTAAAGATTACGAAAAACTTGTTGAAAGCAGGAATATGTAAATGCTGCTATCAAAGGAAGGAATAGAAAATAACCTTTCCGGAAGCGCAAAAAAATATAATATAAATGTTTTCGATTGCATAAGTTCAACAAATACTGTTTTACGTGAATTGGCAGAGCAAGGTGCAGAAGAAAACACCGTTTTAATTGCAAGTGAACAAACAAACGGACGCGGAAGAATGGGAAGAAATTTTCATTCACCGCAAGGAACAGGGTTATATATAAGCATATTATTACACCCTGATCTTTCTGCTGAAAAAACCGTATTGATAACAACATCAGCCGCTGTTGCAGTTTGTAAAGCAATAGAAAAAACTACAGATAAAGAGCCGCAGATCAAATGGGTCAATGATATTTTCATTGACGGCAAAAAAGTTTGCGGAATATTGACAGAGGCTGTTTTTGAAGAGGGAAAGATAAAATATGCTGTTTTAGGCATTGGTGTAAATGTGTTTGATCCCAACGGCGGTTTTCCCGAAGAGATAAAAAACATAGCGGGCGCTGTTTGTTCAGACTTTAAAGACGGTTTACGTGAACTTATTGCTGCCGAACTGCTAAACGAAATTTCCGATATAAATATTGAAGAAACAAGTGCCGAATACAAAAAAAGAAGTCTTGTTATTGGCAATAAAATAACAGTTTTATCTGCTGAAGGACCGTATGAAGCAGTTGCGGAAGATATTGATGACAGTTGCGGACTGATAATAAAAAAAGAGGACGGAACAAGAAAAATCCTGTCTTCGGGTGAAATAAGTATAAGATTGTAAAAAAGAACAGGCAATTAATTTTGCCTGTTCTTACAGTTTTGCAAACAATATTAATGACTCATTGAAAATACTGCTCACTTATGATACAATGATAAAAGTAAAAGATATGTGTAAGCAGTTAGACAAAGTGGAATTTGACGGAGATCAATGGTAATGATAAACACCGCAAGAATTAAGACTATCGTAGTGGATTTAGATGGAACTTTGTTGCATACAGACAAAACCTTATCTGCGTATACGGTCAAAGTAATCAAGGAATGCAAGAAAGTCGGAACAAAAATTATAGTTGCCACCGCTAGACCATTCCGCACTGCCAAACAATATTGTGAGATAATTAATGCAGATGCAATGGTTGTTTCTAATGGAGCAAGATTAATTTACGAAAACCAACGAATAGATTGTGGCATCTGCCTAAGAAGTGCCGAGCGTTTGTTGAATGCATTGAAGATCTATCCCTATCTACGAATTACTCTCGAAACGGGAGATTGTGCGTATTCGAATCTTCCGATAAGCGATTATAAAACCATTCATTCAAACGATTTGGTTGGTATTTCTAATGATGAAGGCGTTTTAAAAATCCTAGTACATCTTGATAATAAGGAAACTTTGGAGCTTGTAAAAAAAGAATTGACAGACGATTTGTATTATACCATCGCACATGGATATTTAATGCAAATTATGAACATCTCTGCAACAAAATGGAATGGAATAAAGACAATGCTAGATATTTGCAACTGCTCTCCCAATGAAACAGTTTATTTTGGAGATGACCAAGACGATATTGAGCCTATAAAAATGTGTGGGTTAGGTGTTGCTGTTTCAAATGG
>CAJGDF010000077.1 GCA_904502105.1 uncultured Clostridia bacterium | reverse complement strand
TATAAAGCAATGAATAAATCGATTGCGATGTCTGCATTGCTTTGTTTGATCATTGGCGGTTTTTTTACAATTTTAGGCATTATTGTTTCAGAACCTCTGCTTGCACTGTTAAAAACCCCTTCAGATATTGTTGACGGTGCAAAAACATATCTGATAACAATGATTTCGGGAACCTTGATAGTTACGGCATATAACATGGCAGCGTCCATCCTTCGAGCATTCGGCGACGGAAAAAGTCCGCTCGTTGCAATGATAATATCAGCACTTTTGAATATCGGACTTGATATTTTATTTGTCTTTGCATTTGATCTTGGCATTTTCGGTGCAGCGATTGCTTCTGTTATTGCACAACTTGTATCTTTTATATATTGTCTTATAAAAATAAAAAAGATAGAGTTTGTAAAGCTGGACAGATCCTCTTGGGAAATAGACATGAAGATGATAAAAGATCTTCTTGTTTTCGGTATGCCTCTTGCTCTTGAAATGATCGTTATTGCGCTTGGCGGAATAATCTTACAGTCAAGCATAAATGCGCAGGGCAGTATATTTATCGCAGGTTACACGGCAACAAATAAGGTTTACGGTCTTCTCGAAAGCAGCGGTATATCGTTGGGACTTGCATGTTCAACATTTCTTGCTCAGAATTTCGGGGCAGGAAACTTTGAAAGAGTTAAAAAAGGTGTAAAAACAGCGATACTTATCGTTATACTTATGGCACTTTTCGTTATGGCATTTGTTTACGTTATCAGGGGAGATCTTTTACAGCTTTTTCTTGATGTTAACGAAGAAGGCGGCACGGAAGCTTTGGAAATAGCGGTCCACTATATAACAATATTGCTTGTTTGCCTTATCAGCCTTTATCTTCTGCATATTTTCAGAAACGCATTGCAGGCAATGGAAGTTTCTGTATGGTCGATGATATCGGGATTTATTGAATGTGCGGCAAGAGTTTTTATGTCAAAAGCCGTTATTCATTGGATGGGCAGTGATGCTTTATTTGTATCTGAACCGGTGGCATGGATAGGTGCATTACTGTCTGTAATGATACCGTATTTATATTACAGCAAAAAACTGCTTAAAACGGAGAAATAAATGAAAATTAAAGAATGGTTTCAAAGAGAAGCAAAAGAAACTGTTTTACTTTTACGCTGCATACCTACAACGGTTGTTACCCTGTTCGTAGTAAGTGTAATATGCATGAATCTTCTTGCAAACAAAACGCTTCTTCAGCTTGATTATATAGCACTTGACGGAGGTATACTTATCTCATGGCTGTCATTTATGTGTATGGATATTATAACGAAGCATTTCGGTCCGAAAGCATCAAATAAGATATCAATACTTGCTTCTGCAATAAATCTTATGACATGCCTGATCTTTTTCGTTGCAAGCATAATTCCGTCAAATGCTGCGGATTACAGTGCATTTAACGGAATATTCGGAGGAACATGGTTCATCCTTCTTGCAAGTACAGCAGCATTTCTGTCATCGGCAATGTTAAACAACATGCTCAATTTCACGATACTTAAGGCATTCCGTAAAAATCCCGACGGAAAACTTGCATATGCTATGAGCGCATATGTTTCAACGTTTATCGGGCAGTTTTTTGATAACTTTCTTTTTTCCGTCATTGTTTTTGTCGGATTTGCGCCTATATTCTGGGACGGTTTTCACTGGACAGTTATTCAATGCATGACCTGCGCACTGACGGGAGCAGTGGCAGAACTGATAATGGAGATCGTATTTTCTCCGATAGGATATAAAATAACAAAAAAATGGCGTGAACATAATATCGGGAGCGAATATCTTGATTTTATCGGAAAGGATGTTAAACAATGAAAATACTTATAACCGGGACAACACAGGGGATCGGAAAGGCGATCGCCGAGAAATTTTTGAATGAAGGACACGACGTAATCGGAATAGACAGACAGCAAAAAAGCATTGAAAATGAAAAATATACCCACTATGTTTGCGATGTCAGAAACAAAGACGATCTGCCTGAAATAAAAGATGTTAACATCCTTGTCAACAATGCAGGAACTCAGAACGAAGACGATATCAACATAAATTTAAAAGCCCTGATACATATAACCGAAAGATACGGAATTCATGAAAAGATAAAATCAGTGCTGAATATCGGTTCTGCCAGCGGACACACCGGGGCGGAATTCCCCGAATATTGTGCAAGCAAGGGCGGTGTTCTTGCATACACAAAAAATGTAGCAATGAGAATAGCTTCCTACGGGGCAACATGCAACAGCCTTGATCCGGGCGGTGTTCTGACAAAACTTAACGAGTGCGTAATAAACGATCCTGATCTTTGGGCACAGATCATGAATGAAACACCTTTAAAAAAATGGGCAACCCCCGAAGAAATTGCGGAATGGGCATATTTTCTGACTGTTACAAATACTTTCTGCACAGGGCAGAATATTCTTGTTGACGGCGGAGAATCTATAAACTATCATTTTATTTGGAAAGACTGAGCAGAAAAATGAAAGACGAATGTTTGATATGCGGTGCACCGCTGAAATATACCGAACACGAAGAAGAGATGGAGTGTATGCTCTGTCATAAAAAAGAAAACAGCAAAACTGTCTGTGAAAAAGGACATTATGTTTGTAACGACTGCCATATGCACGGTATAGATTCTATATTGGGATTTTGTTTGAAAGAAAAGTCCAAAAATCCTATTTCGATCATAAAAAAGATGATGGATATGCCCTTTTGTCATATGCACGGTCCGGAACATCATATAATGGTGGGATCGGCTCTTTTGACCGCATATAAAAATGCGGGAGGGGAAATAGACCTCGAAAAAGCACTCAACGAAATGCAGACAAGAGCAAAAAAAGTTCCCGGAGGGGTCTGCGGCTTCTGGGGTGCTTGCGGTGCCGGAATAAGTACGGGAATGTTTGTTTCTATAATAACAGGATCCACTCCCCTTGCAACCAAAGAATGGGGGCTTTCAAACAAAATGACCTCAAAAGCTCTCGGAGCCATCGGGGAGATCGGCGGTCCGAGATGCTGTAAAAGAGATTCGTTTACTGCAATAAGAGAAGCTGTACTGTTTGCCAAAGAAAACCTTAATATAGAAATGGAAACCGATAAAATAATTTGTACATTTTCAGAACTTAACAACCAGTGCATAAAAGAAAGATGTCCGTACTACAAAACCACAATATAAATAAAAACATAAATGCCGATGAAAATTATCATCGGCATTTTTCGAACATTTTAGACAACACATATTGAATTGCGAAGAAATTTGTGTTATAATATAAGGATGAAACAAAAAAACGGAGAAAAGTATGGATAAATATATTTTCAGATACGCAGTAAAAGAAGACGCCGCGCTTGTTTTGCAGTTTATAAAAGATATCGCTGAATATGAAAAAATGTCCGATCAGGTCGTTAATTCAGAAGAGCTTTTACTTGATTGGGTTTTTGAGCAGAAAAGAGCCGAGGTTATTTTCGTTTTGGAAGACGGAAAAGAAGTTGGCTTTGCATTGTTCTTCCATAATTATTCAACATTTGTAGGAAGATCGGGGCTTTACCTTGAAGATCTTTTTGTTAAACCCGAATACAGAGGAAAAGGTTACGGAAAGGCTCTCATAACAAAGCTTGCTGAAATCGCAGTTGAAAGAAATTGCGGCAGAATGGAATGGACTTGCCTTGACTGGAACAAACCGAGTATTGATTTTTATCTTTCACTCGGTGCAACACCGATGGATGAATGGACAACATACCGTCTTTCGGGAGATGGACTCAAAAATTTAGCGGAAAGTCTTTAAAATGAAGCTCGACATAATATCTATATGCAAAATTAAGGATAAAAAAGCTGTTAAAGATCTGTACCGAGCCTCTTTTCCCAAAGAAGAACAGCTGCCGTGGTTTATTTTGAGGCTTGCGGCAATTCACAGGGATATAGATATCTCTTGTTTTTACAACGGCGAAACTCTTTGCGGCTTTACTTTTACAATTCAGACCGATAAGATCATGTATATCATGTTTTTAGCTGTAAAAGAAGAATTTCAAAGCATGGGATACGGTTCTGAGATACTCAGCATATACAAAACAAATCATGCTGAAAAGCAGATCGTTCTGATAGTTGAACCTTTAAATGCAGATGCGGATAATTATAACGACAGAGTCAGAAGAATTCGGTTCTACGAAAAAAACGGATTCTCCGACACAGGCTACGACATTGAGGAAGTCGGAGGCTTGTTCAGAATACTGTCCACATCGTCTTCCATTGATACAGAAGAATATCTGAAAGTATATAAAAAATTATCATTCGGACTTTGGAAGCCCAAAATAACAAAAATATAAAAAATTAAGAGATGGGATCATGAGAAAAGATAAATCTACGTATATACAAAACATATTACTGCCGTGCGTGCTGTTTTCAATAATAACAGGTATAGTCACCGGCTCACTGATATTTTTATTTAAAGCATCGGCATCGTTTTTGATATCGAAATCAGAAATGATATACGCCTTCACGAGAGAAAACCCGACCTTTATACCTTTATTGCTTGCAGGTATGGCAGTTGTCGGTTTATTATCCGCCCTTTTATTGAAATACGTTCCCGATGCAAGAGGCGGCGGAATTCCCACTGCAATAGCTATATTGCGCGGTCTTATAACATTCCGTTGGGTAAAGAGCATAATATTTGTTTTTGTTTCGGCAATGCTTACATATTTTGGCGGTGTACCCCTCGGAAACGAAGGTCCGAGCGTACAGATGGGCACTGCGGCAGGCAGAGGTATAGTTTCTTTGTTTGCAAAAAAACATCCTGCATGGGACAGATATATCATGACAGGTGGTGCCTGCGCAGGTTTTGCGGCAGCTACGGGTTCTCCGATAACCGGCCTTCTCTTTGCTTTTGAAGAAGCACACAGAAGAATTTCTCCGATGATATTCATGGTTGCTGCAATGTCTACATTGGCAGGCGTTTCAACAGCACAGCTTCTTTGCCAATTAACAGATACCTCATTCTCGCTTTTCCATTTTGAAATAACAGCGGTAATGCCGTTAAAATATATCTGGACGGCAATTATTATCGGCCTTATTGCAGGTCTTATAGCCTCAGGTTTTACACGTCTTTATAAAACAGTAAGACATTTCATAAAAAGTACACTCAAAAAAGTACCCTTTATCGTTAAGATAGTTTGTATCTTTGTTATTTCAGCAGCAATAGGTATCGTTTCAGCTGAAAGCATCGGATCGGGACATCATCTTATCGACCATTTGATAGAAGGACACGGTGTTACTTTCTGGCTGATAATAATCTTTATTATCAGAGTTTTACTTTTACTCGTTGCAACAAATTCTGATATAACGGGCGGTCTGTTCGTTCCGACTCTTGCATTCGGTGCAATAATCGGCGCACTGAGCGGCAAAGCTATGGTTGTTTTAGGTCTTCTTCCCGAAGAATTCTACCCGATAACAGTAATTATGGGCATAGCGGCTTTTCTCGGTTCATCATCAAGAACTCCGCTTATAGCGCTTGCATTTGCAGCCGAGGCTCTTTACGGAATAACAAACATCCTTCCGATAGGTGTTGCGATAACAGTTGCATTTCTTGTAATTGAAACATTCGGTATTCCCGCTTTTGCAGATACAGTTATAGAAAGCAAAACCGAGGCATTCCATCACGGCAAGAAAGAATATATTATCGAAGCCGACTTTACGGTTATGCCCGGAGCTTTTGTTTGCGGAAAAGAAGTCCGCGATGTTATTCTCCCCCCTACTTGTGTGATTTTGTCCATACAAAAGAACCAAACCATCAATATAGCATCAACCGCACTTTCGGAAGGAGATATTCTCCATGTACATTTCCAGACATTCGATCCTACCGAAACAATGGAGCAGTTTGAAGCACTTTTAGGTCATCAGACAAACGAAACGAACTCAAGAGTTTCATTTGGCAAGAAAAATCAGCAAGTACCTGAAATCATATAAATAAGCAAACCTCATGTTATGAAAAGAAATTTTCAAATCATAACATGAGGTTTTTTTAATTGCGTTTTAACATTTTCTCAAGCTTTGGAAACATTGCCGACGGTTCAAATAATTTATCGATAATTTTACCCATAAAAGTTATTATCGGTGAATTTATTGCGGTTGTAACAAACGTACCGAGACCGATACTGTGGAAGGATGAATATCCGATCGTTTTCCAATCAAAAGAACCGACATCACCAAATACTGTTACTGCGAGAACAATGGAGATCACAAGAAGAGAAATATCAAAGACCCATTTTGTTTTATTTAAATTTAATTTAAAATGATTAGCCGTTTCAGCAACAAACAATTCGTACACCTGAAGGGGCATATATGTTCTGAAAAAACAGGCAACGCCAAATCCGGTAATAAGATCGCCGACAATAAGCATAACCCATCGAAGCCATACTGTGTCAAATGAAACACCGCTGAGCAGCCAGATAAAGAAGTTTAAGGTGTAACCGTAAATAACGGCAACGGCAAATGCTAAAAAATACCGCCAGTTAAATGCACGGACGATTACCATTAAGATCACAAGCATAAGCCCCTGGATAAGATATTCGGTAACGCCGACTGTAAGAGATTGCCAGACAGAAGAAATTGCTTCAAATAAAACAAATGCAGGTGCCGCAATCATTGATACGCCAAGATCTGATTTACTGCATATCGCAACACCGAATGCTACGAAAACAATCCCTAATATCCATAAGATCTCGGATGATTTTTCTATTTTTTTCATTCATATCTCCTATCGGATATTGCAGTTTTTAACAATAATATCTTCAGCCCAATGAGCCCATTCACGTTCAACACCGATATCGTGATATGTCGGATAGTCTTTTGCGATCCATCCCCCACCGGCTTCTTTGAAAAGACGGCACATTTCAAGTGTTCTGCTTTCAATAAACTCACGGTCGCCTGTAGGCAAGACCTTCTGAATATCAACGGGGGCATAAAAAACAACTCTGTCTGCAAACTCTTTTGCAAGAACCTCCGCAGGGTATGCGTCAGGCTGATCAAACTGGAATACATCGATACCTGCATCAATAAAATCTTCCATAAATTCGTAGTTATAGCCACAGGAATGGAAGAAAACGCTCATACCGGCATCATGAGCAGCATCGGCAACCTTTTTATAATACGGTTTAAACAGTTTTCTGAATGATGCGGGAGAAATAAAGGTACGGTCCTGTGTTCCCCAGTCATCACCTAAAAACCAACAGTCAACTCCGCAGCCTGCAATACTTTTGATTATCTCAACCTCATGACATGCAATACGGTCAATAAACTCGCTTACGGAGTCCGGATCCGTAACAGTATCTGCAAGAGCATTTGCAATAAGACGGGCATCTCGAAGCTGTGAAAAAAGAGAGAATCCGTAAGTCATAACAAATTTTTCGCAATCGGCATAATTTTCTTTAAGAAGACGTTCTCTGTGGTTAGGATCAAATTTAGGAAGGAAATATTCATAATCATCCCAATCCTGAATAACTCCTCGTATACATTCGCCTTTTGTTTTACCCTCAAATCTGCCATAGATATTACCATACATATCTCGACGGACTTCACCGTTAAATCCTGTCAGTTTTTTGAGTTCGGGATAATCACCCCAAGCATCATACGGATTTTCGGGAATGTCTATATAAGTACGTGAACCCACACTGCGAAAGTCACATAAATCATGAAAATCAAAACCAAATCTCGGAGGTTCATCATGCGCAATAAGTCTCTTGATAATTTCTCTTGATGTCATATTATTAAACCATAGATTTCGTTTACGAAAGCTTCCTTTCTCTTTTGGTAATTGGGGCAGGTTTTATTTAGCAAAACATGCGTAAAAAAGTATTTCACGATATCAGCCATT
>CAJGDF010000076.1 GCA_904502105.1 uncultured Clostridia bacterium | reverse complement strand
GGACAGAATTTACCTGTTGCTGTAGTTCCGCAAGAGCATCTCCACGCACCCTTATTTTCGGGTTCGGGCTTTTTGGCACCACATTCGGGGCAGAAGTTTCCGACAACTGTTTTGCCGCAGGAACAAGCCCAGCCATTTTCCTGCTGTTTTGCCTGCTGTTGCTGAACACCCATATTATAAAACTGCTGTGCAGCATTATTGCCGCCCTGATTCATAGCCATACCCATGCCCATAAAGCCTGTCATCGCGCCTGCTTTGTTAGAAGCTGCGGCTTCCATTGCATTTGCAGTGGATTCAGCCATTCGTCCTGCCATCATAAAGGCGTTTGAACCGTACGTTGCGGCATCTTCCATCTGATTGATCTTCTTCATATCCTCTTCGGTAAGAGTGATAGGATTAAGAGCGATCTTTTCAACGGTTATACCGCGGCTTTCGACCCATTCGAGCTTGAGGGCTTCGTTCATTGCCGCTTTAAGCTCGTTAGCCTTTGCAGGTATCTGTGCAGGACGAAGTCCGAGATCTGAAAGGGCACCGAGAGCAGGCTGAAGAGCAGAAATAAACTCTGTTTTAAGAGTATCGTCAATCTGGCTTCTCTTATAATCATATTCAACGTTTCCGCAAACCTTTGTATAGAAAAGAATCGGATTTGTGATAGAATAAGAATAAATACCATTGCATCTTACCTGAACGGTTCTTCTCATGTTGATATCTTTATTTACAACATCGAACATTATGGGGCTCGGTGTTCCGAATTTATTGCCGATTATTTCTTTTGTGTTGAAATAATAAACGCGCTGGTCCTTGCCCGTATCTCCGCCATAAGTAAAACGTTTACCAATAGCTTTGAATGTGTCAAGAATGCTTTGGCCGAGATTACCCGCAAAGATAGAAGGCTCCGAAGACGAATCGTAAGTAAATTCACCGGGTTCGGCACAAACTTCAACGACCTTACCCTGTTCAACTATAATCATACATTGGCCGTCTGCGACAGCAATACCGGAACCGTTTGAAATAACATTATCATTACCTTTAGTGTTAGATGAGCGGTCACTTATCTTTTTCTGACCTCTTCTTACAAGAACATCTGTCGGTAACGCATCGCAATAGAAAAACTCTTTCCATTGATCGGCAAGAACACCGCCGAGTGCTCCTATACCTGCTTTAATAAGTCCCATTTATAAACTCCTTTCGAGAGAAACAATTAAATAAACTACAAAATTTTGATTATAACATTATAGAAATTTTTTTCCAACTCTATTTTCGGTCAAATAATAAAATCTTTAGTATTCTTCTGTTTTGAAAGAACCGAAAATTTATTTTCGGAGGTTTTACCGTCAGTCTCAACGGTGGCAAGATAATCTCCGTAAAAGCCTCTGAATTCAATGCATCCATCATTATCGGTAACAAATTCGCCGTCGGTATGCCATATCTCACTGAAAAGCTTTTTAAGCATAAGAGCAGATTTTTTCGGTGTTAAATCATGATGGAAAAGACCGCCGCGGCAATTGTTTTCTATCCAGTTCGGGTTGCCTGTGTGAGCATATCCGTCAACGGTATTCCAATAAACAACAGCATATATCGAAGGATGAGAAAACCACACGGAATACATAAGCTTGAGAAGATCTGCCTGTAGCTCTTCATCTTCCTCTGTATCGCCAAACGTGGGAATTGTCATTTCTGTATTTTCGACGGGAAGACCGAATGAACCGATCGCATCAAGACCTCTGTAAATATTTATCGGGTCTGCAGCGAAAGCATGGTCTCGAACAGATTTATCATATTCCTCGGGAGTATGAGCGCTTACACCGACAAACATATGATTCTGAACACCTATTCGGTCAATCGAAACACCCTTTAAAAGAAGATTTTCAAGCTGAAGGAAATATCTGTCAACATACGGAGATACAGATGACGGGGTATTTCTTCCGATACAGGGGAACGGGTCAGCTTCATTGATAACGAGCTTTTCGTTCGGGAAATACTTACGGGCAAGATCAAAAGCCCACTCAACAATACCGCGTTCATCACAAAGAGGAACGGAAATACCCTGAATAAGGGTTTCGTTAATTACCTCAAACTCAAACATTCTGCCGGAATAACGTTCTGCGATCTCCTGAAATCTTTTTTCGTATCTCTTTTTCAATTCTGCAGAAGGAAGAGCTGCAGCCCACTCAGGTGTCCAGCTGTTATAAACAAGACAGTGAAGCTTAGGCATAATACCGTTCTGTTCGCAATAATCCATACAAAGATCGGGGGCAGGACGACGGTATATCTTATAGCTGTTTTTATCGTAACGGGGCTTTCCGTCCTCGGGTTCAAGATCTTTCCAATAAAACGGTACTGTGGCAAGGTTGAAATATTCTTTGAACATTCGACGGTATTCAGCATTATCCTCTTCTTTTTCAAACTCGTCAAGCATAAAAATATTTGCACCGTATTTAAACTCATGACCGGTCTGATTTACTTTTACCTTTGCACCTTTTATCGGATTACCTTTTTCATCGGTAAACCTGATTCTGCAGTAACCTTTTCTGTTAGTTTCAATGCCTTCTTCGATACGATTATCGATAATTTCTTTATTATCGTTATACGCTTTCATGTAAAGTTCGCGTTTTTCTGCGGCTGTCATCATAATTATTAAATCCTTTCAATTCAATTTTAGAATTCAGTCTCGTATCCGTCGTATGCTACCTCAACATTATATTTTTTCATATTTTCAGCGACATCTTCGTGAGAAGAATGAAGAGTTCTCGCAAGATGGCTGATACAAAATCTTTCAATATAAGGTTCGAGAGTCTTTTTCATTTCAAGAACCATATTCAGGTTATTATGCTCGAAAATTCTGTAATCTCCGGGGACATCGCCTATCGTTGCATCAAAAACAGCATAATCAATGCCGTTATTTTTTATTGCTCTTACTTCATCGAAAAGCAACCATGCACCGTCAAGGCCGTAAAAAAGATTTTTTTCGCCGTCCGAAATTATAAAGTGAACAGCTTCTTCGCAGGTTGAATGATTTGCACGAAGAGCCATAACAGTATAATCCCCTATCATTTTTGTTTCTCCGGGAGAAATAAAGAAAAATTCTGCATTTGACAAACCTTTGATCGTTTCAACATTAAAATGATCTGAGTGTCTGTGAGTATTGATAATATATTTTATGGAAGAACTGTCTTTACCGAAAGTTTCCAAAGCATTAAAAACATCTGAATTGGGATCTATAAGCAAACAGTCATCAACAAGAGCAGACGAGTTTCGCCTGAAGCCCTTAACATCTTTATGATCGTTGAAATTCCAATCAGCGGCACCTGTGCCGAGAAATGTGATTTTCATGATGATAACCTTTCATCCGTATATTTGTCAATTATATTTTTTTATAAAAACTACCGATGCGGGCGGAATAACCGAGAGAGATCCATTACCTTTTGAAATATTCATATTCTCACCGTTCGGAGTAAATATCTCATATTCTCCTTCAATATCAGTCAACTGCTTTTCTTCTGTTGCAGATTTATTGAGGACAGAAATAAATGAATATCCGTCATGAACAGTTTTAACATAGGACGGGTCTTCACAAAGTTCCAATTCTCCACCCACATGCTCAACCATTCGTTTGAGTATCTCACCATCGGGTGAAAGAGTTACGTGGTCATGATAAACACGGACGATCCCTTCATTCACGAGTGCAAAATACGATGCTCCGTCCAAATTCAGCTTTTCTGCATTTTTTATAAGCATAGTGATGACGCCTGCGGCATAGAGTCCGCTGTAAGCGTCACCCATTGTTCCCCAACGAAAGTTCCATTCATCAAAAAGCATCTTTTTACCGCCGAAGCGTTTGCATGCGGCTTCGAGCTTATTGTACAAAACACCGTCAGCCGCATCAAGGACCTGTTGGAGATCGTAATCGGGAATTTGTTCTTCGATATACGAATGCTGAGCGCAGCAATCGACCATTTTTGCTTTTGAAAGGAATTTTTCATCCCAATCACCCATATTACCGGTTGTTACAACTGTTTTGATCGTTGGATCAACTTTAAGCATCGCTTCAACAAATTTATCATTAAGATCTGCTGCGATTTCGGGAGTTGTAATAAATCCGACTTCGTTGCCGATATACCACGTTTTTATATTATACGGTTCTTTATAGCCCCTTGAGATGCGAAGAGCACCGTATTTTGTTGAAGCATCACCGTTGCAGTATTCAACGAGATCAGCGGCGTCCTGGGGATCATTTCTTGTTAATCTGACAGTATATTCGGGTTCAGCACCAACATATCTGCAGATCGCAACGTAATCATCTATGTTCAACTCATATCCGTCATAATTATGATGACTGCAGAAAAGGTTGAATTTACCTTCATTAACCACGGGAGGTCTTTCTTCGATAGGAAGAAGTCCGTCTTTCCACATATATTTTTCAGCAAAACAGCCACCCGGCAAACGGATAGTTTGCGGTTTAAGTTCTTTTATTGTATCGAGAACGTCTTTTCTGCATTCAAACAAAGAATCCGAAGGCTTTAAAGAAATATATTTTATTTTGCCGTCACTTACAACTTCAATTCGAGAATACGGACTGTCAAACTTACAATCAAACGAACCCTTCGGCTCTGTTGAAGAATATATGACTCTGCCGTATTCCGTTAAAAAACGAACAATAATATTGCCGTCGGCAACAATATTCCAATTATAAGATCGGTCTGTTTGAAAATGAATTCTTTCAGAGCATTGACCCAAGCCTTTCAATCCGTTAAACTCAACAGGATAAAATGCTTTTGCATCAAACAGAAGTCTGCTATTATCTATCATTTCAGCGTAAATTCCGCCGTACCCGAATCTTCTGGTACATTCAAAATTATATCCGAAAAACTTTTTTGAACATATAGTCATAAAAACACCATCCTAATTTTTCTTTATTATATCACATAGAAAATAAAAAGTAAAGTATTTTTCACAAAAAAGGTATGTCGGTCTTGACAAATCAAACTAATTTCTATATAATAAAAGAAACATAGATATAACATGGAGGATATAATATGTCTATTAAATATTTTGACGAGTTTAAGTCTTTTTACTTACACACACCCAACACATCTTACGTTTTTCATATCAATGACGGTGGATTTTTGATTCACGACTACTACGGAAAGAAAATCCCCGAATGCGATATGCGTTTTTATTCCGCTCGACCCGGAAGATCTTCATTCTCACCCAGAAGTGCAGACGGAACAACAACCCCCGACAGCGCGCCGATGGAATATTCTGTTAACGGAACAGGTGACTACCGAGCATCCGCATTGCAGATAAGAGAATTCAGAGGAAATGCTTCAACAGATATCCGCTTTGATTCATATAAAATCTACGCAGGCAAGCCCGAACTTAAAGGTCAGCCTGCAACATACGGCACGGAAGAAGAAACAACAACTCTTGAGATCGTTGCAAAAGATGCTGTAACAAATGCGGAAGTAACTTTGTACTACACCGTATTCGAAAATTACGATGCTATTGCACGCAGAGTTAAAGTAACAAATGCATCTGAGCACGGAATGGATCTTGAAAGAGTTTACTCTTCCTGCACTGAACTTCCGAAGGGCAACTGGGATATTTGCCATCTTTACGGAATGTGGGGCAGAGAACGTAAATTTGAAAGAAATCATATTCCTCGCGGAATTACCGCAATTGAAAGTAAACGCGGTGCATCCGGACATCATCATAATCCGTTCATCGCAATCGTTGACGGCAGTACGACCGAAGAGATCGGTGATGCATACGGTTTTAGCTTTATTTACAGCGGAAACTTCTCTGCGCAGACAGAAATCGACACAGACGGAGATGTTCGCGTAATAGTAGGTATTAACCCCACAGACTTCGGTTGGCATCTCGATCCGGGTGAAAGCTTTGAAACACCTGAAGCTGTTTCCGTATACTCCGCAGAAGGTCTTGGCGGAATGAGCCGTATTTTCCATAAGCTTTACAGAAACAATCTCTGCAGAGATCCCTGGAAGAACGCAAAACGTCCTCTCCTTATAAATAACTGGGAAGGTACATACTTCAACTTTGATGAAGAAAAGATCTTCAATATCGCAAAAGAAGCAGGCGAACTCGGCGTTGAGATGCTTGTTCTTGACGACGGTTGGTTCGGTTCCCGTAACGGAGACAATTCAGGTCTTGGAGACTGGTTTGTTAACGAAGAAAAGATCAAGGGCGGCATGAAGCTTCTTTCCGAAAGAATTCACGGTCTCGGAATGAAGTTCGGTCTTTGGTTTGAACCCGAAATGATAAACCCCATAAGCAATCTTTACGATGCACACCCCGATTGGTGTCTGCACGTTGAAGGCAGACCGATGTGCAAAGGCCGTAATCAGTATGTTCTCGACCTTTCAAGAAAAGATGTTCAGGATTATCTTTTCGATTGCATGGATAAGATCCTCAAAGATGCTCAGATCGAATATATTAAATGGGACTTTAACAGAAATATAACCGAAGCTGCAAGCGCACTTCTTTCCGCAGATAAACAGAAAGAGATCTTCCACCGCTACGTTCTCGGTTTATATGCTCTTTGCGAACGTCTCCTCGAAGCTCATCCCGATCTTCTTATGGAAGGCTGTTCGGGCGGCGGCGGACGTTTCGATCCGGCTATGCTCTACTATTTCCCGCAGTATTGGACAAGTGACGATACAGATGCAATCGAACGACTTGACATTCAGTACGGCACATCCATGGTTTACCCCACAACAGCAATCTCTTCTCATGTGTCTGTTTGTCCCAACCATCAGACAGAACGTATCTCCCCCATGCAGACTCGCGGAGACGTTGCTTTAGCCGGTACATTCGGCTATGAATTGGATGTTACAAAGATGTCCGATGAAGATAAAGAAGCTGTTAAAGCACAGATCGCAGAATATCATAAATATTATGATGTTATCCATTTCGGTGATCTTTACAGACTTATCCCCCCGAACGGTGAAGAATGTGCATGGTGCTACGTTTCAGAAGACAAGAGCGAGGCTCTTCTTACATTCGTTTGTATCAGATGCCATCCGCAGTTCCGCAGATGTGTTAAATTCCGCGGTCTTGACGAAAACAAACTTTACAAGGATGACGAAGGAAATGTTCGTCCCGGCAGTGTCTGGATGAATGCAGGCATAAACAGAACAAACGGTATGAAAGACTTTACATCGTTCAAAGTTCACCTCACGGAAGTTAAATAATCATACAACAAGAAACCCATAATGGGTATCTTGTTTCAAAAAGGAGATGTTTAAATGAAAATCGCACTTATAGCGCACGATAAAAAGAAAAATGAGATTATAGAACTCGCCAAACAGTATAAGGATGTTCTTGCAGGATTTGAGCTTTATGCTACAGGAACAACAGGTACACTCATTATGGGTGAAACCGGACTTACGATACACAGAATGAAAAGCGGCCCTCTCGGTGGTGACCAGCAGATCGGTGCAATGCTTGCAAACGGAGAACTTGGCTTGATCATATTCCTCCGTGATCCGCTGACCGCACAGCCCCACGAACCCGATGTATCAGCTTTGCTCAGACTTTGCGACGTACAAAAGATCCCTCTCGCAACAACCGTGAGCAGTGCAATTATCATGCTCGAATCTCTCAAAAACGGAACGTTCCCGACAAAATAAACATAAAACACAGACAGCCGCACAGAACACGGCTGTCTGTCTTATTTCTAAATCGTATATTTTGAATGTATAAAATCGCGAGATAATAATATTGTGAAATATTTGTAAAATATGCGTTTACCCCCTTTACAAACAGATTAATTTATGATATAATATTCGAGCAGTCAAGAAGAGAACACTTCAAGACTAAAGTAAATATTCCTCGTTAGCTCAGTCGGTAGAGCGCATGACTGTT
>CAJGDF010000075.1 GCA_904502105.1 uncultured Clostridia bacterium | reverse complement strand
CTGTTGATTTAACGTCCTAAAGCGTCACCGCACACTTACAGCCCAAAAAATTTATATCTTTTTTTTGAGAAACAGCATAAGTAAGTTTAAAAGTACAATTCAGAAAATGCTTTGCCTGATTTTTACTCCGAGAGAACTACTTGGAAAAAATGCGTAGCATGATTTTTTTATTCTGAGAGAACTACCCGGAAAAAAATGCGAAGCATAATTTTTTTATTCTGAGAGAATTACCCGGAAAAAAATGCAGAGCATTTTTCTTCCAAAGAACTGAGCTTAATTTATAAGCGAAGTTCTTAATTATCTTTCCTGTACATTCTTAATAATCGATTCTACCCTGTTTTTAAGGCTGTTGTTTGTTTTGAGCTTTGATTCGATCTTTCTGATCGAGTGATGAACGGTGGAGTGGTCGCGTCCGTTGAAGTGCTGACCGATCTCGGGAAGAGAGAGGTCTGTTATCTCACGCATGATATGCATTGCGATCTGACGGGCGAACGTTACGTTCTCGATACGCTTTTTACTGAGAATATCTTCTTCGGAAACACCGAACTCGCGGCTTACTTCCTGGAGGACCTTATCGAAGATAACGGGGATGGGCTCGTTTTCGCTCGTTATATCTCTTACCGCGCTGCTTGCGATGGCAATTGACGGGGGAAGATTTGAAATGAGCTGGAATGCCATTATCTTTTTGAGAACACCCTCAAGCTGACGGATATTGTTTTTGATCTTCATTGCAACGAAGTCAACAACATCGTCGGGAAGCTCCATACCGTATGTTTTTGCTTTCTGCTTGATGATCGCAACCTTGAGCTCGTATTCGGGAAGATAGATATCTGTTATAATACCCATTTCGAAACGTGAACGGAGTCTGTTTTCGAGAAGGGCGATATCTTTCGGGGGACGGTCTGAAACGAGCACGATCTGCTTGTTCGCTTCGTAAAGAGCGTTGAACGTATGGAAAAATTCTTCCTGCGTTGAATCTTTATTTGCGATAAACTGAATATCGTCAACAAAAAGCACGTCTACATTGCGGTATTTGTTTTTGAATTCGGGCATGGTCTTGTTACGGATATTGTCGATAAGCTCGTTTGTGAATTCTTCACCGGTTATGTAGATTGTTTTGTAATGCGGGAACGAGATCGCGATCTCGTTTCTTATCGCTTTGATGAGGTGGGTCTTGCCGAGACCGGTATTGCCGTAAAGGAAGAGGGGGTTATAAGCCTTTGACGGATTTTTCGCAACAGCGTAGCAAGCGGCGTGAGCGTGTTTGTTTGAGTCACCGACAACGAATGTGTCGAACGTGTATTCGGGATAAATGGGCTCAACGATGCTTTCGATCTCGATCTTCGGGGATTCGGGAGGTTTAACGCTTGTTGACGGAGCTCTTTCATCGGGTGTGATGACTTTGACGGACATTTCGAAGCCAACCATGTCTGAAAGCTCGTGACCGATGAGATCTTTGTATTTGGACATAATTATATCGCGCTGGAAAGAAGATTCGACCATAAGAACAGCGGAGTCATCTTCATATGCTACGGGAACGATCGGACGGATCCAAAGGTCCATAGCTGATTCACTTATGTGGTTTGCCAGGCGATCCACAGCAGCCGTCCATAAACTTTTGAAGGCTTTCATGAATATCATCTCCTGATTTTTTATTTAACGTTTGAATTTTCAACTTCTTCAATGAATGTTTGAGTTAAAAAAGCCTTATATATATTTTTATATACTTATAGAGTATACTTATTATAGCATAAAACGCAAATTTAATCAAGATGTTTTTTTAAAGTTCATGTTATTTTTCGAAAAAAATTTTAAATAAGGTATTGACAAGGCGGATTGAAATGTTATATAATATAGCTAACACTGTAATTATGCCCATTTATGAAGAAATGGCATAGGTGAAATTTTGTGAAGACCCCGGAAAAGGAGGTTCGGTCAAGATGTTAAGAACATATCAGCCCAAAAAGAGGCAGAGAAGCAAGGTTCATGGCTTCAGAAAGAGAATGAAGACTGCTAACGGCAGAAAAGTTCTCGCAAGAAGACGTGCGAGAGGCAGAAAACAGCTTTCGCTGTAATTGTAAAGTATGAAATATACGAAATCTATCAAGGACGACAGGGTTTTCCGTCAGCTCTACAAAAAGGGCTCAAGCTGTGCGTTTCCGACCGTTGTGGTATACTATCGCAGAAACAGACGTTCAGTCAATCAATTGGGTCTCACAACCACGAAAAAAATCGGAAAAGCAGTTGCGCGAAACCGTGCAAGAAGACTTATGAGGGAAGCTTACAGGCTTCTTGAATGCGATATTGCAAAGGGCTACGATATTGTTATCGTTGCGCGCTCGAAAACCCCGTTCGTTCTGATGGATGAAGTAAAAACCGATCTTACCCGCGCTTTCACAAAAGCAGGTATGATTGCCGGAGAACAGGTTTTATGAGATTATCCGAGTTACCTGTCAAAGCGGCTGTCGCGCTGATAAAGATCTATCGAAAAAATATATCTCCGTTCAAACCCCCGTGTTG
This sequence comes from uncultured Clostridia bacterium, assembly GCA_904502105.1. GTDB lineage: Bacteria > Bacillota > Clostridia > Oscillospirales > UBA644 > HGM12619. Next base: position 5,731 of record CAJGDF010000075.1, on the reverse strand, counting down.
CCGATTTACCCCGACCTGCTCGGAGTATGCTCTCGAAGCTTTCAGGACTCACGGTTTTATAAGGGGGTTTTTTCTTTCGTTGCGGAGAATTTTGCGATGCCATCCGTTTTGCAAAGGCGGTTATGACCCTGTTCCCGAGAAAACAAGGAGATCAAAACTAAGCAAATGGAAAGTCTTTTAGACATAATTTACGTCCCTCTTGCGTGGATATTCAAGCTCTGTTACCTGCTTGTTAACAACTATGGCTTGGCTATCCTTCTCTTTGCGCTTATAGCAAAACTTTTAATGCTCCCTTTAAGTATCAAGGGTGAAAAAGGCAGACTGAAAATGCAGGCTGTTCAACCCAAAATGAACGCTCTTCAGCAGAAATACAAGGGAGACACCAGAAACCCGAAATACTCCGAGGAATTGCAGCAGCTTTATGCTGAAGAAGGCTACAATCCGATGTCAGGATGCCTTCCCACTTTCATTCAGCTCCCCGTCATCCTCGGTCTTTGGAATGCGATCCGCCGTCCGCTTACCTATATTTTAGGTCTCAACAAGCTGACCAATTTCGCAATCGTGAACATCCTTCATTCCAACGGTGTTCAGAAAGTGATCGATGCGCTCGGTAAAACAGATATTTCGGATTTTGATGCTGTTACAAAATGGCTTCAGACAAATGAGATCCGTGTAGCGCAGTTCCTTAACGATCCTCAAATTTTTGAAACGGTTAAGAACGGTCTTGAAGAGTACGCTCTCAAGCATCCCGATAGCGGTTTTATCACCGAAATTACCACTCTTAATCTTAAATTCCTCGGTTTTGACCTCGGTATGACTCCCAGCGAGTACATTGATGAGGCAGGCACTATTTTTGTATTGGCTATACTTTTCCCCATCATTTCAGGTATAACATCTTTCTTAACAAGCTATCTTACCCAGAAGATCAACGCTATGCCCACCGCAGAAGGCCAGAAGACAAACATGAATCTTCTTCTTTACACCATGCCTCTGCTTTCCGTTTGGCTCGCTTTCTCGTTCCAGACCGGTGTCGGCGTTTACTGGATCGCGTCCAACATTCTTTCTATCGGTCAGATATTCTTGCTTAAAGCTATCGTAAAGCCTCCGAAGCCTGCTGAAAAACCTAAAAAGGAAAAGAAACTCAATTACAATCAAATCGAAAAAATGAAACGTATTGAACAAGAGCAGGATAAAGACGGTGCGATAATCGTTACCGAAGAAAATACCGAAACCAAATAATCAGGCGGTATTATGCCCTTTTCATGCGTTTGAAAGGATAAAAATCAAGTGGAAAAGACATTTACCGGTAAAACGATCGAGGAAGCTGTTGAATCAGCGGCTAAAGAACTCGGCGTTTCCCAGGACAGTTTTTCTTACGAGATCGTTGAAATGCCCAAAAAAGGCTTTTTCGGCCTCGGCTCCGTTCTCGCAAAGATCAACGTAAAGTACGAAATTTCTGCAGAAGACAAGGTTGAACAGTACCTTTCCGGTCTTTTTAACATAATCGGTCTCGAAGGATGCAAAACAAGCATCACCGTTGAAGAAGACAATATCAACATCTCCATCGACGGCGAAGCAGCTGATATCTTCCTCAGAAAACAGGGCGAAGCTATCGAAGCTCTTCAGATGATCATCGCACTTTCCGTAAATCACGAAAACGACAGTAAATATAAGGTTTCTCTTAATATTAACGATTATCGTGAAAAATCAAAAGAACGTCTCGAAGCTCTTGCTGCTCGTATCGCAAGACAGGTTCAGAAGTCTCACAGACGTGTTACTCTCAACCCCATGAGCGCTTATCAGAGACGTATCATTCACACCCGCCTTCAGGAAGAGCCTAACATCACCACTTTCTCCGTAGGCAGCGAGCCCAACAGAAAAGTTGTTATCGCTTATCAGGGTGAAGACGGCGAACAGCGCCCCCAGAGAAAATCCAACGGTAAAGGCGGCTATAAGAAGAATTTCAACAAGCCCGCTCACCGTAATAACGATAACGCCAACACCGAAGAAGGCGGCGTTACCGAAATATCATTTGTTGAAGGCGAAAAGAGAGCTCCCCGCGTAAACAAAGAAGAAAATGCTTCTTCCAACGAAAAACGCAGCGGCGGCAATAAAAAGCCCTACAACAAAAAGCCCTACTCCGACCGTCCCCGTCAGCCCCGTCCCGAACGTAAACCCGTTGAGACTTCCGCTGAAGCGACCGAGCCCACTGTAGAGCTTCGCGCAGGTGAGAAACGCGCACAAAGAACTGAAAACTAAAGTTTTCAGTTCTTTAGAAATTGATTCTTTCCTGTCAAAGACAGGAATTTGCTTACGCAAACCGAATACAATTTCGTGTAATAGAAGAAAAATCCTTACGGATTTTTTTCTTCGATAAGGAAAAAATCTTTAGAAATTGATTCTTTTCTGTCAAAGACAGGAATTTGCTTACGCAAACCGAATACAATTTCGTATAATGAAGAATTTGAAAACCAAGGTTTTCGGTTCTAAAAACACTTAACATTATTACGTTAAGTAAAAAGGACAAAAGAATATGAAAAACGAAACGATCGCTGCACTTTCAACTGCTCCGTACAAGGCTGCAATAGGCGTAATACGAGTGTCGGGCGAAGAAGCCCAAAAGATCGTGGGAAAGATATTTTCCCGTGATCTTAATGAAGTTGCGTCGTCTTCGGTAATACATGGGAATATCGTCGACGGCACAGAAACCGTTGACGATGTTCTTCTTTCCGTATTCCGTGCGCCGAAGAGCTTTACCGGAGAAGACGTAATCGAGATATCATGCCACGGCGGTGTTTACAACTGCTCGCGCATCCTCCGTCTGCTCATAAAAAACGGTGCGCGTCAGGCAAAAAACGGAGAATTTACAAAACGCGCTTTTCTTAACGGAAAGCTTGACCTTTTAAAAGCGGAAGCAATAATAGATCTTATCGACAGTGAAACGAAAGCAGAGGCCCGCGCAGCCGTAAGCCGCATGAAGGGCAGCCTTTCAGATAAGATAAATTCCGTGCGAGGCAGTCTTATCGACATTTCAGCCCAGCTTCTGGCATATGTTGATTATCCCGATGAGGATATTGTTGACACCTCCCCCGAGCTTCTGCGTGAAAACATCACAAACGCATATGATCAGATCGAGAAGCTTATAAAGTCCTACGATTCGGGCAGACTTATCCGCGATGGTGTTAAAACCGTAATCGCAGGCAAGCCCAACGTGGGCAAAAGTATGCTTATGAACCGAATTCTCGGCGAAGACAGATGCATTGTAACATCTGTTGCGGGAACGACCCGTGACGTTATCGAAGCGTCAGCGGAGCTCGGCGGTGTTAAGCTCAGATTATTCGACACAGCAGGTGTCCGCGATGCGGACGATGAGGTTGAAAAGATCGGTGTTGAAAAAACACTCGGAAAGATCAACGAGGCAGAGCTTATTTTAGCCGTTTTTGATGCTTCCGACGAAGCGGTTTTCGACGATGAAGAGCTGCTTGCCGCAATTAACGCCTCAAATGCAAAAAAAATAGCCGTTTTTAACAAGACAGACCTTGCTTCGGCTGATAACATTACCGTAGAAAATTTTGACGCAAGAGTAAATATAAGCGCTAAAACGGGTGACGGCATAGAAGAGCTTGAAAAAGCCATTGCATCTCTCTTCCCGATGGGCTCTGAGGGCGAGGAGAGCGTTATGCTTTCTAACGTCCGTCAGTATGAGTGCCTTATCGCTGCCCAAAGCGAGCTTACTCATGCGCTTGATAACATCGGCATCACGCCCGACGCTCTCCTGAGCGACATTGAAAGAGCTGTTGAGGCTCTCGGAGAAATGACGGGCAGAACGGTGTCCGAAGAAATAATAGACAATATTTTTTCCAGATTTTGTGTTGGCAAATAAAACAAATTCGCCGTAAAAGGAATTATTTATATGATCATAATTGACGAATACAGACTTAAACTTGAAGAATACAGAAAACAGGCGGCCGATCTCGGCTCCGCAATGAAGATAGACGACCTCAAGGCACGTCTTGAAGAGATCGAAAACCTTGCCGCTGCCCCCGATTTCTGGAACGACATGGAAAACTCACAGAAGCTCCTTGTTGAACAGAAATCCTTAAAGGATAAAATAACAAGATACAATGCGCTTTTAGGTCTCATTGACGATGCGGAGACTCTTGCGGACATGGCAGAAGAAGAGGCTACCGACGAATACGATGACGATCTCGGCGAAACTGCGCGCAACATCGAAAAAGAGTTTGAAAAGCAGACTCTCGAAACACTTCTCAACGGCGAATACGATGCAAACAACGCTATTATAAACTTCCATGCAGGTGCAGGCGGAACAGAAGCTCAGGACTGGGCTCTTATGCTCTACCGTATGTACTGCCGTTTCGGTGAGCAGCACAACTATAAGGTAAAGACCATCGATATGCTTGACGGCGATGAAGCAGGCATCAAGAGCGCATCTATCGTTGTTGAAGGCCCGAATGCTTACGGTTATATCAAGTCTGAAGCAGGCGTTCACCGTCTTGTACGTGTATCTCCGTTCGACGCTTCGGGCAGACGCCACACGTCCTTCGCATCCGTTGAAGTTATGCCCGAAATCACCGATGATAAAAATATCGAGATCCGTGAAGAGGATATCAAGGTTGAAGCGCACAGAGCATCCGGCGCGGGCGGTCAGCACGTTAACAAGACCGACTCCGCTATCCGTATTACTCACATTCCCACCGGTATAGTTGTTGGCTGTCAGAACGAACGTTCTCAGAAGCAGAACAGAGAACAGGCTCTCAAAATGCTCAAGAGTAAGCTTTTGGAGATCAAAGAGCGTGAACATCTCGACAAGATCGAAGATATCAAGGGCGACCAGATGCAGATCGCATGGGGCTCTCAGATCCGTTCTTACGTTTTCATGCCCTACACTCTCGTTAAGGACCACAGAACAAACTACGAAATGGGTAACGTAAACGCTGTTATGGACGGCGATCTTGACGGCTTTATCGACGCTTACCTCAAATATCTCAAAAACGAAGGTCAGAATTAACTTTAAAAGGAGTTTTCGTTATGCACATTTATAAGGAAAACGGCAATAGACAGTTCGAGCTTAATCTTCCCTGGGTTGATCTCCTTGTTGCAGGACTTTTCGGTGCGCTTATAACAGCGATCGTTATGTTCTTCACAAGCGTTAAAGAAGACTGATGGAGCTTACAAATCTCTCCGTTATCCGCGATCTTTGCGAGCGTTACGGTTTTGAATTTTCAAAAACACTCGGTCAGAACTTTCTGACGAATGCCGCAATTCCCGTTAAAATTGCTGAGGGTGCGGATATTGATAACAAATTCGTGCTTGAAGTCGGTCCTGGCTTCGGATGTTTAACAAAAGAACTCTGCAAGCGTGCAAAAAAAGTCGTTGCCGTTGAGCTCGACAAGTCACTTTTACCCGTTCTTGATGAAACATTGGGCGAATTTTTCAATCTTGATATAATAAATGACGATATTCTTAACGTTGACATCTCTGCGCTCTGCGAAAAGTACGGCGAAGAGAGTGTTGACGTATGCGCAAATTTGCCTTATTATATAACAACTCCTATCGTGATGTCGCTTCTCGAAAGCGGCGCGCCCGTCCGTTCAATAACGGTAATGGTGCAAAAAGAGCTTGCAAAACGCTTTATTTCAGCGCCTGACACTCCCGATTACGGCTCTGTTACGGCTTCGATAATGTATTACACTAACGCAAAGCTTCTTTT